>DEHG01000015.1:8563-10323 GCA_002351795.1 Ruminococcaceae bacterium UBA2806
GCACGGCAATTTTTTACTGTGCGACAGCTCCATTATATTAACTCAGTTTTCTTTTTTATCAGCTTGTTTTGCTTTTTGATCCATATTCATAGTTCCCAGCTTTTTCAGATCAAGTGCAGAAGCATCAATTAGCTTTTTGCTGTCCTTCTGCTCCTCTTTAGTTGACGGTATCTCTCCGCTGAGCTGTCCGATAACACTTTCCGCTCTTAATTTCGTGAATAATTTCAGGCTTTCAGCACCTTCCTTCCACGCATCGTATCCGTCAAATGATGTACTGTCGCTTTTTACATAGCTGTCTATTACTTTGCAAAGCTTGTCCACTGTTTTTTCAAACTGACCCGACTGAACATATTTTTCTGCGATCTCTTTAAGGTAAGCGTGATATTTTTCACGATATTCTTCCTTTTCAAGAAGCTTTGATATTATAGGTCTGTCCTCTGCGCTTACTCCGTTGAATACAGTATCAATTGCATAATTTACGGCNNAGGCTGAATCCGCATTTTCCATCTGATAGCTGCCAAACGACAGGTTGTAATCCCACGGCAGCATGGAAAGTTTTCCATTGTCCTCTGCAAGAATATAATTGTGACAATTTGACGATAAATAACTGTCCAAGTTTACAAGAAATACATTGCACGCAACATAACGCAAAAGCTCATCTGTATCTATGTATTTTTCAAGATCCTTTCCCTCGCTTATATTCTTGAGAGAATCAATAAGATGCTTCTGATCCTCCTCCTCGGATTTATTGATCGAATTATCGAAAATATTGCTGTAGCTTTCGATATTGTCATCGGTGTAATTGAGGTCTACGCCGCCTCTTCCCCCGTCCATTCCTCCCGGCATATTACCGGGTATATCGTTTCCTCCGGGTAACTCCATTCCTTCGGGCATTGAAGGTCTTTCTCCATCGGGCATCTGCGGGGGCTGCTGTCCATTTTGTCCGCCTGACATCTGCGGGAACTGTTGTCCATCGGGCATATTTCCTTGCACATCACCGATATCCATTGACTCAGGCTTATAAAGCTTTACGGAACTGTCACTGCCGTATATCCTGTCAATATAGCTGTCGTCAACATCTTCTACTGCGAGATAGAAACCAAAATGCTCCCCGTTGACTTTTATTTCGGCAAATGTACAAAGCGATGAAGGTATATTCATATATTTCATCAGATCATATGACATATATTCTTTAAGATATGTACTGTCAGCATAAATATTGTTCAGCGCAAGCTTGTCAAGCCCGTGACAGGTCTGCCCATCGGTGTACTTTCCGAAATTGACCTTTAAGCTGTAACGTGTTGTTGTATCATCATTTACAAGCTGTTGAAGAGAAGTATTTCCCTTTGTTTTTATCCCGACATCCTTGTAGGTTTCCCCGTCAATATCAATATCACATTGTATCCATGGCTTTGAACCGGCATTTTCAAGAAACTCTGTCCATTTATCCTTATCTGCGGTGATATTGACAGTCAGAACATCCTTTCCGAAAACAGCGGTTTCATAATCTGCTGCGGATGAAGCAGTTGTCTGCGCTGATACTTCGGAAGATTCTGTTTTCTCTGAGGTATCACTATTTTTCTCGGATTTATCGGTCGATTCCTCTTCAACTGATTCAGCAGCAGATGACTGAACCTGTGAGCTGTCTGTCTTAACATCAGTTCCGCCCTGGTTGCAGGCACACATACTAATTGTCAATAGCGCTGCCAATAAAAATACAAATGATTTTTTCATACTATTACCTCGTATAATAGATTTTA
>DEHG01000001.1:0-1438 GCA_002351795.1 Ruminococcaceae bacterium UBA2806
TCCTGGAGCATACGCTTTTCGTTTCTTATTATCATGCGGGGCGCATGAAGCTCGATAAGTCTTTTAAGACGGTTGTTTCTGTTAAGCACACGGCGGTAAAGGTCATTCAGGTCGCTTGTCGCAAAGCGTCCGCCGTCAAGCTGTACCATAGGACGGATATCGGGCGGGATAACGGGAAGGACATTGAGTATCATCCATTCAGGTCTGTTGCCTGAAATGCGGAAGGATTCAACAACCTCAAGACGCTTGAGCAGCTTTACCCTCTTCTGACCAGCAGCATTTTCAAGCTCTGCTTTAAGCTTCTTTGACTGCTCGTCAAGGTCTATCTCGGCAAGAAGCTTCTGTATAGCCTCTGCACCCATCATTGCCTCAAAGTCGCTGCCGTATTTCTTTTCAAGTTCCTTATATTCAGCCTCGGAAAGTATCTGCTGCTTTTTGATCTCACGCTCTGCAAGGGAACCGGGCTTTACATCGGTTACAATATATTTTGCAAAATACAGAACCTGCTCCAGATTTCTCGGCGTGATATCATCAAGCATAAGAGCCATTCTTGAAGGTATGCCCTTGAAATACCATATATGCGATACAGGCGCTGCAAGCTCGATATGTCCCATGCGCTCACGTCTTACCTTTGACTTTGTGATCTCAACATGACACTTTTCGCAGATCCTGCCCTTGTAGTGTATCTTCTTGTACTTACCGCAGTGACATTCCCAGTCCTTTGTCGGACCGAAAATAGCTTCGCAGAAAAGTCCGTCCTTTTCGGGCTTTAATGTACGGTAGTTGATTGTTTCGGGTTTTGTGACCTCGCCGTATGACCAGCCTTTTATCACAATTTCTTCTTCCTCGCCCTGCTCGTTGATAATGGTTTTTCTTGTTTCCTTTCTCATCGTTTCAGGTGAGGCAAGTCCGATTTTTATAGAACTGAATTCATTGAATTCCATAGGTCAGTATCCCCTTTCGATTAAAATAGATCTTCATCTGATTCTCCGAAGTCTTCAAATCTGCCCAGATCGCTCAGATCGTCAAAACCTCCGAAATCATCTGCGGGTTCAAGAAGATCGTCTCCCATATCGGGGCTTATCTCTTCTTCGCCGTTTTCATCAGTGAAGCTGTAGCCTTCTTCATCGCCTTCCTCCATGATGCTCTTTTCATCAAGGAGACTGTTATCGGGAATACCGTCATCCTCAAGATCAGCCTCAAGGTCGATCTCCTCGCCGTTTCTGTCATATACTTTGATATCAAGGGCAAGAGACTGGAATTCCTTGATAAGAACCTTGAAGGATTCGGGAATACCCGGCTTCGGTATATTCTGACCCTTTACGATAGCCTCATATGTCTTTACACGACCGACAACATCATCGGACTTGACTGTAAGTATCTCCTGAAGTGTATAAGCTGCGCCGTATGCCTCAAGCGCCCATACTTCCATCTCACC
>DEHG01000001.1:1472-4018 GCA_002351795.1 Ruminococcaceae bacterium UBA2806
CCGAAACGCTGTCCGCCGAACTGCGCCTTACCGCCGAGGGGCTGCTGTGTAATGAGTGAGTACGGACCTGTTGAACGGGCGTGTATCTTATCATCTACAAGGTGATGCAGCTTGAGGTAATACATATAGCCTACTGTTACGGGGTTATCGAAATATTCGCCTGTACGTCCGTCCTTGAGCCTTATCTTACCGTCCTCGCTTATGCCGGCGTCTCTGAAGCACTGGAAAATATCCTCTTCATGTGCGCCGTCAAATACTGGGGTCATTATCTTCCAGCCCAGAGCCCTTGCAGCATAACCAAGATGCACCTCAAGAACCTGTCCGATATTCATTCGGGACGGAACGCCGAGGGGGTTAAGAACGATATCAAGCGGGCGTCCGTCGGGCAGGAAGGGCATATCCTCTTCCGGAAGTACTCTCGATACAACACCCTTGTTTCCGTGACGGCCTGCCATCTTATCGCCGACCTGTATCTTTCTCTTCTGTGCGATATAGCAGCGCACTACTTTATTTACGCCCGGTGACAGCTCGCTGTCCGGGTCTTCTTTATTGAATACCTTTACATCTACAATAATACCGTATTCGCCGTGAGGTACACGCAGGGATGTATCCCTTACCTCTCTTGACTTCTCACCGAAAATAGCTCTCAGCAGTCTTTCCTCAGCGGTAAGCTCTGTTTCACCCTTAGGCGTTACCTTTCCGACAAGGATATCACCGGAATGTACCTCTGCGCCTATATGAATGATACCGTTTTCATCAAGGTCACGAAGCTGATCCTCACCGATATTCGGTATTTCTCTTGTGATCTCTTCCGGACCTAATTTGGTATCTCTTGCTTCTGTTTCGTATTCCTCTATATGAATTGATGTATAAACATCATCACGGACTATCTTTTCATTCAGCAGAACTGCGTCCTCATAGTTGTAGCCTTCCCATGTCATAAAGCCGATAAGCGCATTCTTGCCGAGCGATATCTCGCCGTTATGTGTAGCGGGACCGTCTGCAAGGACTTCGCCCTTGACGACTCTCTGACCAACATCAACTATCGGGACCTGATTTATACAGGTACCCTGGTTTGAACGCATGAACTTTGTTACTTCAAAGGTCTGTATCCTGCCTGAATCATATTCAACCTTTATCTCATTTGCGCTGACATAGCGTACAACGCCGTCCTCCTCTGAAAGTATGCAAACGCCCGAGTCAACGCCTGCCTTATACTCCATGCCTGTACCGACGATAGGAGATTCTGTCACAAGAAGCGGAACTGCCTGACGCTGCATGTTTGAACCCATGAGCGCACGGTTTGCGTCATCGTTTTCAAGGAAGGGTATCATTGATGTAGCGACGGATACAACCATTCGTGGCGATACGTCCATATAATCCGCCTGTTCCCTCGGAACTTCAACGAATTCATCACGGTGACGGCCTACGATCTTTGCATTTACAAAATGACCTTCTTCATCAAGGGATTCATTTGCCTGTGCAACGATGAAGTTATCCTCCATATCAGCCGTCATATAGTCAACATGGTTTGTAACAACGCCTGTTTCCTTATCGACCTTGCGGTAAGGCGCTTCGATAAGACCGTATTCATTTATCTTTGCGAATGTTGCAAGATAAGAGATAAGTCCGATGTTAGGACCTTCGGGAGTCTCGATAGGACACATTCGTCCATAGTGTGTATAGTGAACGTCACGAACCTCAAATCCTGCACGATCTCTTGAAAGACCGCCGGGACCAAGGGCTGAAAGACGTCTTTTATGTGTAAGCTCTGCCAGCGGGTTATTCTGATCCATGAACTGTGAAAGCGGTGATGAACCGAAGAATTCCTTTATAGCGGCTGTAACAGGACGGATATTGATAAGTGATTTGGGATCAATATGTTCATAGTCCTGAGCCTGGGTCGTCATTCTTTCGGTAATAACTCTCTGGAGTCTTGTAAAGCCGATACGGAACTGGTTCTGAAGAAGCTCGCCCACACAGCGTATTCTTCTGTTGCCGAGGTGGTCGATATCATCCGTTGTTCCGATACCGTGGGAAAGGGTAAGCATATAGTTTATAGTTGAATAGATATCGTCAACGATAATATGCTTCGGAATAAGCGCATCCTTATTCTTTCTGATCTCGAATTTAAGCTCCTCCTCATCAAGACCCATTGCAAGGATCTCTTTGAGTATGCACCAGCGGACTTTTTCGTTGATGCCGCATTCTGCCTTTGCATCAAAGCTTACATAGCAGGAAATATCTACCATGCCGTTGGAAATGATCTTTACCTCATCGGGCTGTTCCTCTGTAAGGTTTACCTGCGGGCGTACATAGGCAACTGTAATGCCCATGTTTTCGATCTCCATTGCACGTTCCTTTGTAATGAACTCGCCGTCTTCGGCAATAAGCTCGCCCTCGTCGCTTATGATAGGACGTGCAAGCACCTGTCCTGCAAGGCGGTTTGCCATGCCAAGCTTTTTATTGTATTTATATCTGCCGACCCTTGACATATCATAGCGTCTGGGATCAAAGAAGAGATTGTTCAGGTGTGACTGTGCGGC
>DEHG01000001.1:4157-5205 GCA_002351795.1 Ruminococcaceae bacterium UBA2806
ACCTGCTTCATATCCGAGAGCACGGATAAAGGTCGTTACAGGCAGTTTTCTGTTTTTATCTATACGGACAAAGAAAACATTATTTGCATCGTTTTCATATTCCAGCCATGCGCCTCTGTTAGGGATAACAGTTGCGCTGTAAAGGCGGTTGCCGTATTTATCGTGATCCATTTTATAGTAAACGCCCGGCGAACGGACAAGCTGTGATACTATTACACGTTCTGCGCCGTTGATAACGAATGTACCGCTCGGAGTCATCAGGGGGAAATCGCCCATAAAGATGTTTTCGTGGTTCTGCACCTCACCATCGGGCTTAGTGAGCTGGACGGTAACTTTAAGAGGGGCTGAATATGTAGCATCTCTTTCCTTACATTCGGCAATACTGTAATTTGGTTTAGTTTCATCCAGCTTAAAGTCAACAAAGTCAAGCACAAGGCTTCCCGAAAAATCGGTTATGCCGGAGACATCCTCAAGAACCTCCTGCAATCCCTCGTCAATAAACCACCGGTACGATTTCTTCTGGATATCAAGAAGATCGGGCATTTCCTGAACCTCGTTTATCTTTGAGAAGCTCACTCGTTCGGTCTTGCCGAGACGTCTGACTTTAAGACCCCTGTCTTCGGGTTTGACGTTTACCATACAATCACTCCATTCAGAATCTTATAATGTTCTCACTGCTGAAAAACTGCTGCGCCATACAGCCGCACATTTAAAAGCGGTCTGACAGATATTACAGGACGTTTCTTCCATTCCTGACATATGTCTCCTGCTCTTTCACAAATAATAAAAAAGTACTTGATTTTTTTACAAAAATGTGCTAATATGCATATAAGTTGCCTGAAGAAAAATGCTTTTTACAGACAAAAAGGCATACTTCTCTATAATGGTGCATTTTAGAATTATAGCACAAACAAAACCTGCTGTCAAGCGAATGACGGCAGGTTTTTTGATTTTCTATAAATTTTTTATAAATTCAATAGTTATTCCTATTTTTTAACAAAAGAAACGCTCGGCGGCGTGTACCCTTTTCAATGTACAATGTACAATG
>DEHG01000001.1:5235-7202 GCA_002351795.1 Ruminococcaceae bacterium UBA2806
CAATGTACAATGTTCAATGCATAAGCTGTCATCCTGAGCGCAGCGAAGGATCTTTTTCATTAAGTGACTTTATCAGAAAGATTCCTCACTGCGTTCGGAATGACACGGGACGTTCAGAATGACCTCTTTGCCAGACTCTGAGCTTTGGTCTTTGAGCTATTAAACTGTTATATTTGCCTTACAAGCTTACTGTCTCATCTCGTTATCTTTGCACAGGCAATTGCAAGAGAACCGGGACCTATATGACAGCCGATACTGAGAGAAAGCGGTGAATAATGTATGTCATAATCCGGAAAAGCTTCCTTTATCTCATTTATCCATGTCTCTATCTCAAAAAGCTTCATATCAGAAAATGAAGCATGAAGTGTCATATTTCCTGCCGCTGCCTCGTCCTTGAAGCGGGTAGCAAAGTCCTTTTTCATTGCATCGATCATTGTCTTGCGGGCGGTTTTTGTACCCCTTGTCTTTGCATATGCATCAAGCTTTGCACCCTGTATCTGCAATACGGGCTTGAGGTTCATAACGTTTGCAATGAGTGCGCCCGCAGCGGTGACTCTGCCGCCCCTTTTCAGATAGGTCAGCTTATTGACCATGATATATATGCTGGATTCACCCGCATCCTTTTCAAGCTTTTCGGCAATAACACCGCCCTGCTGCCCTTCATCCGCCATTGCTTTGGCGTCGATTACGGACTGATACTGTGTTACGGAAATACGTCTGTTGTCAACAACGAAAACCTTGCCTTCATAATCGCTCAGCGCAAGCATCTTTGCTGACTGACAGGAGCTTGAAAGCCCCGACGACATGGGTATGTACACTATCTCGTCATAGTCTTTAAGTATGCTGTCCCAGAATTCGGTAAGCTGTCCGGGAGAAGGCTGTGTAGTTGACACCTGCGTTTTGCTGTCTGCAATATAGCGATAAAACTCTTTATATGTTATATCCTCGTTTTCGGTATAATCCTTACCGTTTACATTGAAGGACATGGGTATCATAAAAATACCAAGCTCCTTTGCTTCCTCGGGAACTATACCGCTGTTGCTGTCTGTTGCTATAGCTGTTCTTTTCATACTTCCTCCAAAATATCATCCTATTTTACCGATGAAGGATACTATCTCATCTCTCATGCGCAAAGCTTCTCTTCTTGCTGCCTGTGCATAATCCTTCGGGTCGCAGTCTTCCTTTTTCCATGCACACATAATCCCTCTTGAAGAATTGATTATTGCGCCGAGACCGTTCTCATCAAATGCAGGAGCAACATCCTTTGCGCCGCCGCCCTGTGCGCCGTATCCCGGCACAAGGAAGAATGTATGCGGAAGTGCTGCTCTGAGCTCGCCAAGCTGTTCGGGATATGTAGCGCCGACAACTGCGCCTACACATGAATATCCGCTTTCACCGATATCAGCTGTTCCCCAGTTTTCGCACATATTGCCCATTGTTCTGTATACCGTAAGTCCATCGTCAAGCTCTCTGTCCTGAAGCTCGCCCGAGGACGGGTTTGATGTTTTGACAAGCACGAATATGCCCTTATCGCTGCTTTTGCATATATCAAGCAGCGGTTTTACGCCGTCTGTTCCGAGGTAGCCGTTGACTGTAAGCGCATCTGCATCAAAAGCGGAAACTGTTTTCCCTTCGATCTCTGTCGTTCCAAGATGAGCCTTTGCATATGCCTGCATCGTTGTGCCGATATCATTTCTTTTGCCGTCCGTGATAACGAACATTCCCTTCTGCTTTGCATATGAGATAGTACGTTCAAGGATACGGACTCCCTGCCAGCCGTACATTTCATAATATGCAGCCTGCGGCTTTACTGCAGGAACGATATCGCAAAGCGCATCTATAAGTCCCTTATTGAATTCAAGCAGAGCCTCCGCAGCACCTTCAAGCGTCTTTCCGTATTTAGCGTAAGCTGTCTCTTTTATATAATCGGGAATATAATCCAGCTTGGGGTCAAGACCCGCAACAGT
>DEHG01000001.1:7272-10129 GCA_002351795.1 Ruminococcaceae bacterium UBA2806
TTCCTCCTTATCAAGCTCCTGCAAGTATTCCTCTGATCTCCGCTTCATCAGTCTTGTAGAATTCAGCTATTTCCTTTATGGATCTGCCGATACCCAACAAGCTTTTTATCATTTCGAGCTTACCTTTTTTCTCGCCTTCCCTGCGGCCTTCCTTGCGGCCTTCTTCTTTTATTGACAATGAATTCTGATATTCCTTTATAAAGGAAGAATACAGTTTGCCGTCATGCTTTGCGGCATCTACCTTATCCTGTATTTTTTCCGTCAGTTCATCATCAGGCGTATTGCCGGAAATGTAACTCATAAGACTCTGCAGCTCCTTTCTGTCGGTTTTGCCGTTGATATTCAGGAACACCTTATATGTTTCATCACCGAGGGCTATACCCTCCCCGATACAGTAATTCTCAAAACGGTAGAAAGCCTTGTCCCTGCCGAAAATATCAAAATCACATATAAATATCACATATGTTTCGGGCAGCTCGCTGTAGGGTCTGCCCTTGGCAAGAAAATCCATGTCCGAGGCGGATTGATAATATCTGCTTCTTTTGACCAGAACGCCGTTATCCGCATTCTGCATCTCGACAACATAAACCTTTGTACCGTCCTTTGTCCTTACATAGACATCATAGAGCACAGAATGACTGTCATAATCATTGTCAACGCTTTTCTGCAATTCACAGTTTTCGATATCCGGTATCTCATCGGCAAGTATGACGGATATCACACGCTTTGCAATGCTGAGATCACTCATTACCACGCCGAACATAAAGTCGTCCCTGAATGTCAGACTTTGAAATTGTTTTTTAAAGCTCATATTTTTATCAGCCTAAATCCTTGTAAACGATCTTGCCTCCGCAGATAGTCATTTTTACCTTTGCCGCAAGGGTCATGCCCTTGAAGGGGGTATTCTTTGACTTGCCGTGAAGCTTATCGGGGTCAACCGTCCATTCTTCATCCTTGTACAGGAAAAGATCAGCGGGTGCGCCTACATACATCGTACCTGCGGGAATGTTCAGTATTCCTGCGGGATTGCATGACATCTTGCGGATAAGCTCTGCTTCACTCATAACGCCGCCCTTTACAAGAGCTGTATATGCAGCGGCAAATGATGTTTCCATTCCTATAACGCCATTGGGCGCTGTTTCAAAATCAGCCTTCTCTTCGGGTGTGTGGGGCGCATGGTCGGTGGCGATAGCATCAATTGTGCCGTCCTTGAGCGCTTCGATAAGAGCCTGTCTGTCCTCCTCTGTTCTGAGAGGGGGATTCATTCTGTAATCGGCATCCCTGCTGAGAAGGGCGTCCTCTGTCAGCATAAGATAATGCGGCGCTGTTTCTGCCGTTATCTTAACGCCTGCCTTCTTTGCTTCACGGATCATGCGGACAGATGTTGCTGTGCTGACATGACAGATATGCACAGGAAGATCATATGACATTGCAAGTGCGATCTCTCTTGCTGTGCCTGCATCCTCTGCGGCAGCGGGCATTCCCTTTACTTTAAGCTCTACGGAGATCCTGCCCTCGTTTACCTTTCCGCCTGCAAGATAGGGATCCTCACAGTGAGCCGTTACCTTTATTCCAAGCTCGGCAGCCTTTTTCATTGCTGCAACCATTATTGATGTATCAACAACAGGACGTCCGTCGTCTGACAGTGCATAGACCCCGGCCTCATAAAGCGCATCTATATCTGTAGCCTCATGACCGTCAAGCCCCTTTGTGATAGAGCCGACAACATATACACGGGCATCAGCTTCCTTTGCCTTTTCCTTTATATAGCGTACAGTATCGGGATTGTCAACAGCTGGCGTTGTATTCGGCATTGCAAGCAGGCTTGTAACGCCGCCGGCAGCTGCGGCTTTGCATCCGCTTATGATGTCTTCCTTATCTGTCTGACCGGGATCTCTGAGGTGAACATGAAGATCTACAAGTCCGGGAGCTGCTTTCAGTCCTGAACCGTTTATGATCTCAACATTGCCCTCTGCTGCCTCTGCGTCAGCAAATACTCCGTTTTTAATGAATATATCTCCGATACCGTCGGTGCTGTTATCGGGATCGATAATATGAACATTTTTAATAAGTATATCAGACATTTTAAAAACCTCCTGTTATTCCTCATCTTCGGCAGCTGTAAACAGCTTTCCGAAAGATTTTTTAAGTTTTGTTCCGATACCCTCGTTTGGTTTTTCTTCCAGATCCTTCAGCGGTATCACTTCTGTTCCCGGTGCAAACAGATCAATGGTATCATCCACAGCGTTTTCACTGTAAAATTCTATCTTTTCATCCTGCTTACGATTTTTTCGCATCTGCGGCGCAGGCTGCTGAGTCTGTACGGGCGCAGGTGCAGGCGCTGGTTCAGGTGCAGGAATGCTTGGGGCGGGCTGTACTATCTGCGGCTGAGGCTGTTCTGCCGGCTGATGGATATTCCCGCTGAGTATATTTTCCACCATTCTGTTATATTCGTCCGCATTGACGCTTTCAAGGCTCGGTATAACTGTCAGATAGTCATTTTTCGGTACAATAGTCCTTCTGAATCTTTCGGTCGGATATTCAAATATAATGCCCGAATCCTTCCTGAAATTGAACGCCGGCTTCTGCGGTTCGGCATTTTCGGGTACCTTAACCTCATTATTCTTAACCTTTGCCGGTTTGTCTGCTTTAGCTGGCTTTTCTGTCTTTTCAGACTTTGCTTCAACAGGCTTTTCTGGCTCTGTCTTTTCAGACTTTGCTTCTACAGACTTCTCAGGCTCTGTCTTTACTGACTCTGCTTCAACAGGCTTTTCAGCTTCTGTCTTTTCTGGCTCGGCTTCAACAGGCTTTTCAGATTCTGTCTTTTCAGGCTCGGCTTCAACAGGCTTCTCAGGCT
>DEHG01000001.1:10291-11360 GCA_002351795.1 Ruminococcaceae bacterium UBA2806
CAGGCTTTTCAGATTCTGTCTTTTCAGGCTTTGCTTCTACAGGCTTTTCAGCTGCGGAATTTACAATGCTTCCCGCTGCCGCAATACCAGCTGCTGCCGCTGTTCCTGCTGCTGCGCCGACTGCCGCCGCTGTTACTGCTTCTGCTGTCGCAGCTCCGGCACCGACATTTATTGCAGCATTGCTGTTTATCTCAGTCTGACCGCTGTTTTTGTTCTTCTTCTTTTTCTTGCGGCTCTTCTTATTCTTTTTATTACCGCCGTCAGTCTTGCTTACAGGCTTTTCATAAACAATTCCCGTACTGCTGTTAAGTCCGGAAACATCGTCAAGGACTGCTATGCTTGCAGCAATTCTTTCTTCCTTTGCTTTAAGCTCGGCATTGCCGTCCTTTATCATTACCGGCATATCGTTTTCTCCCGTACCCTTGAGAGAATCGATAACAATGCCGCCGTTCTCGCCTTTTGATATTTCTATTTCAAGCTTTTCATCAGACTTTGGTTCAGATCTGACTAAAACGACCTCTTCTCCTGACGGCTCCTCCTTTTCAGGCTCCGCCTGCTTTTCGGGCTTCTGCACATCAGCAGCTTCCGGCTCAGCGGGTTCTTCGGGTATTTCGGGTTCTTCGTGCTGCGGTTCTTTTTCCTCTGCGGGTTCCTTATGTCTCAGCTTATCTTTGATACGTTCAAAGAAACTGAGCTTTTCGCCCCCATCCTTTTCACCGCTTTCGTCAGCTTCATGGATCTCATAAATGCTGTCCGTTTCACCCGCATCAAATATCTTATTTCTAAGGCGGCGCAGGAATGACGGCTGTTCGTCTTTGTCAGCGACAGGACGATCAATGAACACCGCTTCCGAATCATCAGCCTGCTCCGCTTTTTCAGGTTCTTCCGATACTTCACTTTCAGCTTCAACAGTTATCTCCGGCTTATTATCCTCAGTATCAACGGCAGGTTCAGCTGCTTCGGTTTCTTCCTGCACTGTTTCTGTCACCATATCAGCTGTTTCTTCCTCTGCTGATTCAGGCTCGGTTTCTACCGCTTCTTCTTCAACTATCTCAGGCTCAGATTCTGC
>DEHG01000001.1:11420-11544 GCA_002351795.1 Ruminococcaceae bacterium UBA2806
TCTGCTGCTTCTTCTTCAACTATCTCAGGTTCAGATTCTATCGCTTCTTCTTCAACTATCTCAGGCTCAGATTCTGCCGCTTCTTCTTCGACTGTCTCAGTCTCAGATTCTGCTGCTTCTTCTT
>DEHG01000001.1:11702-25252 GCA_002351795.1 Ruminococcaceae bacterium UBA2806
GCTTCTTCTTCAACTGTTTCAGGTTCGGTTTCTACAGTTTCTTCTTCCGCTGTTTCAGGTTCATATTCTACAGCTTCTTCTGCTGCTTCCTCTTGTGCCGTCTCCTGAATGTTTTCATCAGATTGCTCCTCTGTTATTTCATCGTCAAACTCAGGAACAAGCGGCAGCTCATTATCATCAGAATCATTATCCAGATAATCATCTATACTTGCATTTTCATCAGCGGATTCAACCGTATTTTCATCCGTTTCCTCAGCTGCGCCGACTATCGGGAACACAAACCCCTCAAGTCCGATAGAGCCGCTGCCTTCATCGGTCTGACCGGCAGTTTCATAGTCAGACTGAACGTCCGGTATATCCGTCCTTCCGGAATATATATCGACGGGTCCCGTATCCTCAACATAATTATCGTCATAATCTCCGCTGAATGAATAAAGATCAAAACCCGGAGCAACAAGGTCTTCCTTTTCGTTTTCATCAAGCTTGGGTATCACATGAGGAGACTGCTTTTCTATTTCAAGCTCGACCTCCGTCTGCGGTACGCCGTCATCAAGATACGCTAAATTCCTGTCGTCATATTCTTCCTCACTCGGACCGGAAATATTTGAAGGATCATTTTCAGGTCTTAATGTTTCCGCCGTTATCATAGGCGCAATATTCAGCTCACCGACAGGCTTTACCTCTGCCAGAGCAGCTGTATCCGCTATGGCGTCCGCCTCTGCGGGGCGCACCTTTCCGAAACGCTTCTCAAAATTAGAAAGCTCCTTTTTCTCCTCGGCTGTCTGCTGCGTTTCATCCTTCTTTATTGTAACATCGGCGGGACTTGCCTGTCCCATGTTCTTGCCGAAACGTCTTTCATATTCGGATACAGATCCTTGAACCTGAGTCTGTTCATCTGCGGTTTTTTTTACTTCATTTTCTTCCGCTTTATCGAGAACGGATTCACCAATCTGCGATATGGATGTTTTTGGCTTAGGCGCACTTTCTGCAAATACCACTGCGCCTTCCTTTGCCTCAGGTTTTCCAGCCTTTTCCTCGGCTGCTTTTTTTGCCATTTCATTTATAATGGAAAACTTTGCTATTTCAGACGTTACCGACATAGCCGGCTGCGCTACCGCCTCAGCTTTTCCTACCGGCGTATACGGATTTTTCGGAATAGATATTTCCGCTGTCGGCATATTGCTGCCTGTTTCCTTTTTGCTGCTTGAATAAAGAGTATTATCGCTTTTTGAAGCTTCCTTCTTTACCGGCTTTACAGGCTCCGGCGTCTTTTGCTGCGGCGCAGGCTTGGGTGCCGGCTTTGGCGCAGGCTTTGGTTTTGGTTTGTCAGCTTTTTTCTCATCCTCACCGTAAAGCTCCTCATCCCTGCGGCGGTTAAGCCGTTCATAGGAGATCCCTCTCTCACGGGCAACGGTTTCCTTTCTCTTTATCGCAACGACAATTATTCCCGCAAGAGCTGCTGCGGCAATTATCGACGCTGCAATTATAAGCAGATAACGTCTGTCGATATCCTGTATAGACATATTCCCGATATCACTCTGGGATTGCTCAACGGGAACCTCCTTAATATTTTCAAAAAATACGCTGCTCATCACCTTATTGAACAATGCTCTCATATCATTTGTAATGGGTGTATCCTTCACCTGCAAAGTGATGATTATATTTGCGTCATTTATTACAGTATACTGCTGAATACCGTTTATCTTACTCCCGTCCTCATCCTCATATTCCATATTTACGGTAAGGAAAAGAACATCATTGAATCTGTTCTGGGCGCAGCCTTTTGCATATTTGTTGCTCAGAAGATTATCTATAATTTTCTGTATCTGCTTATCGTCAAGCGTGGAAATATTTCCAATTTTCTGTGTATTCTTATTTTTTACATAAGTTACTGTGATATCGTAGGAATAATCATCAGCAAAGGCTTTTATCACGGAATCTGATTTTGTCAGCATTTCCTCAGCCTGATCCTTTTTTATACCAAGCTTCAGAAGCGCCGGATCATCGGCGGACATTCCCCGCTTGAGGATATTCATATCCTTTGGAATATCAATAAACATATCGACATTCGTAAGATTATATGTTGCCATCTCAAGCTTATCGACATCTATCTTGCGTGATGCAAGGCTGCCTTTGGGTGCAACGCTGTCAATTTCAGATTTCTTTGAAGATTCTTCCTTTACCGAGCTTTCGGCAGCGGAGCTTTCCTGTGACGATTCACCGGAGCTTTCCTGTGAAGACTCCTGTTCTTCCTGAGAGCTTGTCTCTTCGGAAGTCTGCTCGTCGCTGGTTTCCTCAGTATAATAATTATTTTCGTCATATCCGTTATTATCATAATCGCTGCTGTATTCACCGGAATCATTATCATTGTAATAATCCACAGACACTTCATATTCATCTGTATTTTCTGTACTATAATCCTCCGCAAGTACGGAAACGGAAGAAACCGACAGAAGAATAAGTGCAGCAGCAATAACTACAGCAAGTCTTTTCATTAAACGACCCCCATATTTGTTATCGGTTTTAAGTTTTACGGCAGACCCGGAACAGGCTTTTAAAGCCTTGAACCGACAACATACAACTAACAACTTTTTTACATATATAGTTAATTATACTTTAATTCTCCATAAAATACAAGTATAATATCGCATTTGAAGTAATAAATATATATCAGTCTTTTATCATTTTGCAACAATAACCATTAACGGAGGAATAAATATGGCGCAAATAAGCAATATGCCGAGAAAAATTGGAGAATGGATCAATATGGAGCTTCACAATGCACAGCTTTACAGAGTCCTTGCACGATCAGCGCCGAATGACAGAGAAAAGCATATATTGGAGGATTTTTCCGATGACAGTCAGGATACAGCAGAAACTCTTATGAGGATATACAAAAAAATGACAGGCTACAGATTTGAACCCAAGCCCGTACCTTTAAAAGAAAACGGTTCTTACCGCAATGTAATAAGATCAAGGATAGGAGAAGAGATACGGCTTTCAAAAATGTACCGAAATGCATACATGAATATGCAGGACAATTTTGCGCTTCGCCGCACCATCTTCAATGCCTACCACACCTGTCTTGAACACGCCGTTACCCTCCTTGAAATGGCAGGATAGCGGGAATTGATAAGCAGTTATAATGACAAAAAAACTGTCATCCTGAGCGCAGCGAAGGATCTTATCACTGAACCTGAGCATTGTAAAACATTTCTCCCAACGCACAGAATGACCACTTTGTCAAACTTTGAGCTAATAAAGGACTTTGGACTCTGAGCGTGGATAAGATATGACAATCACTTTATTCTTTTTGCAATGCTGTCCTGAAGGACTTCATAAGCGGATATTCTTGAATATTTCGGGAGAGTTTCATTCACTGATGAAATTATCCTTTCAGCGTCCGTTGTTCCCGTGACATAAAGCGTTGCAAAAATCTCCCTGTTCTTTTCAAAGACCTTTACCTTTGCGATATTTTCTATTCCCTCAAAGCATTTTTCTATATCATGGGGATAAACATTTTCACCGTTTGAAAGAATGATTACACGCTTTTTCCTGCCGATAAGATACAGCTTTCCGTCCCTTATCTCGCCTGTATCGCCCGTTTTGAAATAACCGTCCTCTGTAAAGCATTTCTTCGTAAGCTCTTCCTCCTGATAATATCCGTTGAAAACATTATCGCCCTTGACTATTATCTCTCCGTCATCGGCTATCCTTGCGTCAAGATGCTCGTATATCGCACCGCAGGAGGTAAAATCATCCCTTGAATAGGAATACTCAGTTGAGATCAGCGATGATGTTTCGCTCAGTCCGTAGGCTTCCATGAAATTCAGCCCGCACTGCTTAATGTACTGTCTTATCTCAGGCTTCATATATGCGCCGCCGCAGAAAAGATATCTTATATTGCCGCCTAAAAGCTGTACGGGATCCAGTCCTTTTTCCATGCAGACAGCGTACAGTCTTTCATATATCAGCGGTACGGCACAGAAAAGGGTAGGCTTTACTTCAAGTATTTCCTCGAATATCTTTTTTGTATCCGAACAGAGCCATATCTGCATACCGCTTATAACGGAATATAGAAAGTTGCATATGCCCGCATAGGTATGGTTCAGCGGCAAAAACAGATAATCTACATCCGTTTCATTCATCGGCGCTCTTTTATATAGGTTATCCCAGCTTGCAAACATATTTCTCTGGCACAGCATAACGCCCTTAGGTATGCCTGTTGTTCCCGATGAGAAAATAACCTTACAGCTTGCGTTCCTGTCCTGCGCAGGAAGAATAGTGTATTCCGACTCGGGCTTTATTTCATCCATGCTGACGAATTTTATTGCAGGATACTTTGCCGAGAGTTTTTCTGCGGCTTCTGCACGTTCCTTATCATATATAAGACTGTCTATTTTTTTAGTTTCAAGCATACGGTCGATATCATCGCAGGTCCATTCCTTGGAAAGCGTCATGCATATTCCGATATAGCCCATTATCGCCGTATCCAGCACCATATATTTATACGAATTTGCCGCATAGAGTGCAATTACCCTGCCAAAGCCGTTTTTGTTCAGATGATCGGAATGCCGCCATACATCCTCACAGAATTCCCTGTATGTATGCCCGCAGTATACACCGTTTTCCTTTTCATAAATATAGCCCTTATCGCCGTATTTATTGATATTCTCCCTCATAATTGTGTCTATTGAATAATTCATTTCATCACCTCCGCTATTTACCTGTTTTTATCACAGTTTTTTATAATCGATCTTTGTGTGGTGCTTTACGTCTCTTGGTATGCGTTCAAGTCTGCGGACTGTCACATCTATGCCAAAGCCCTCCCGTACAAGCAAAGCCGCTCTTTCGGGAGAAACGTTTTCGCCTTCCACAAACAATATATTTTTATTGTCCTTTATAATAAAAGCGCATTTGTGCATCTGCGGAATCCGTGCGGATACATACTGTTCTATCTGACTGTAATAGATACGCTTTCCGTTTTTTTCAAATGAATACTTTTTTCTGCCGTAATAATACAGCTTTCTGTCCCTGAGCTGACCCGCATCTCCCGTAGCATACATGACAGTGCCGCCCTCACGCAGACAGTTTGCGGAAAAGCCGCTGATATCATTTTCAAGCAGTGCCTTACTGCTGACAAATATTTCATCATCCCTTATGCTGACGGAAACGCCGCTTACTATCTCTCCGAGACAGCTTTCATCATTCATAAGCCCCCTTGCATAATCAGACAAATATGTGCTTGCCATAAGATTACATTCCGTTGAACCGTATATGTAAATTATATCAGCGTCAGGAAATCTGCCGAGAATAAGCTCCGTTTCATATCTGTTAAGCACAGCCCCGCCTATATACATTGTTTTAAGCTGAGGAAAACTATTATTGACCTTCATTGCAAAATCGGGGGATGTTATTATCATTGTTATCCCCGAATCCTTAAAGGATGAAAAATAACCGTTAAGCTTTTTGCTGTCCTTTGCAAGAGTGATCCCCGACAGCGCTGTAGTATATCCGCTTATCAGATTTGCAAACACATACATAAACGATGTTGTCAGTATAACATCATTTTCCGCATCCCTCATATTTGCCCTGATAAGTTCAAGCTGGGACAAAAGCTCTGAATGTGTGCGGGGTATTATCTTTGGCACACCAGTAGAGCCTGTTGTCATTGTAAGCAAAGCTACACTGTTTTCATCTGCGTCCGCCGACAGGGAAGCATCCTCTCCGCCAAACGGTATACTGTCTATATCAATAAGGCTTTTTATATTTCTCGTTCCTTTAAGCAAAAAGCGCAGAAGCCTTGTCTTTTTTGATACAAGAATATGATCGGGTCTGAATCTGCCGATAACTCTTTCGGGGTCGTCCTGCAAGCCCGTAATATCGACAAACATCACTGTTATGCCCATCCTCATTGCGGCTATCATAAACACGGCAAGACGGTATGATATTTTCGCAAACAGCAGTATTTTCTGTCCGCCTGATACACCAATTCTTTCAAGGTGACCCGAAAAGCTTTTCACATCCTCATACAGCTGTCCGAAAGTCCTGCATACAGCTTTTCCGTTCTTTACGGTAATAACAGCCTTTTTATCCTTACGGCTGAGGCATACTTTTTCAAACTGCTCTGTTATCACACTCATTTTTCTGTCTACCTCTTATATGCAGTGATTAGCAGTTTATTTCTGACCACTAATCACTAATGACTAATCACTAACCACTAACCACTAACCACTAACCACTAATCACTATTCACTAACCACTAATCACTAACCACTATTCACTGACCACTGTCCGCTGCACCCTTCTGTAAATCAGAAAGTCACGGTAGAAAAAGGAACGGTTGTGACGGTAAAGAGTCTGCGACAGCTTTTCATCAAGCTCAAATGCAGGATCGTTTATGTATCTTTTATTCTGCATATTGTAATACACTACAGCGGCGGACGGTCGTGCCATTTTTTTGATTATCTCCGTATTCCTGCGGAAATCAAATTCACTCATATATTCAAAAATATCCGACAGATTGAAAAAATCCGCCCTTACATCCTTTATACAGCCAAGATCGCCCTGCCTTATTTCTATCCTGTCAAGATTCCTGCGTATCTTTTCATAATTCTCTTTCCTCAGATAATGCGGAAGAGCTTCTGCGGCATAATTCGATGTGCAGATATAGCGAAGATACGGATTTGTGCGGTTCACCGTATGGGATATGCCGAAAACAAAACGCTTTATGATCTCATCGCCCTGAGCGCTTTTATCGCTTACATATCTGTAAAATGATTTGTCCCGCCCGAATTTCCCCATTGACTTTGCACCGAAAAACATCCTGCATACAATCTTGAAACGCTTTGTATTTATATAACGCTGGAAAAATTCCTTCTGGTCGGCAGTATTGTCAAGCATCGCAAACTGCCTGAACTGCTCCTGTGTGGAGAACAACGGAATAATGCTGTCACGAAACATCTGAAAATAATGCTCGAATTTTCCCGTATGAATGACACCCTTTATAATGACTGCGGGAGACGCAAGAAATGCCTTTCTTACCTCATCCTCAAGCGGGAGTATATCAAAAAGCGCAAGCCTGTTCGGACAGGGCGTTATCCCTAAAAAGCCAAGCAGTTCCCCGTATGACAGAGTTCTGAATGCAGCCATTTTAAGCTTGAGGACATTTATCTGTACGGGGTTAAGATCAAACCCGACAACATGGGCAGGATCCTTTGTCAGAAGAGAAAGCGTATTATCCCCTCCCGAAATTATTGATACACAGGTCTTGCCCTTTATTTCTCCCGCCTGCAAAAGATTTTCCGTATCCTCCCAGCAGGACGCATATCTTATTATTTCACTGAACACTTTATTCTCCACAGTTTTCACCTTCTTATAACATTTGTGAATATAGGGAACCTCTAAAAAACCCTTTCACGCAGTCAAATAGTGAACAGGAAAGTTAGGATTCGTGGGGCTGTGCCCCACACCCCAATCTCTAAAAACAAGTTTTTAGAGATGCCATATATCCGATCATTTACTGTCCAATACTCTGACAGTACCGTTAATGCCGTCAAGCTCTACCATATCCCCGTCATGTATCTTATCGGTAAGTCCCCTTATACCTGCAACAAGCGGTATGCCCATTTCCCTTGCGATAACAGCGGAATGGGAAAGAATACTGCCTCTTTCTATTATTATACCCTTGACCATAGGGAAAAGTATAGTCCAGCCGGGGTCTGTTCTTTTAGCCATAAGTATCTTTCCCCGTACATCAGCGTCATCTGGCGACAAAACAAGCCTGACCTGTCCCTCGACCGTCTTTCCTCCGCCTGCAACACCGTGAAGGATACCATTTTCCTCGCTTACCTCCTGAGCCGAATAAACAGGCACGGCATTTTCCGCTTTCATATCACCGTAAAAATATATGCGCTCATAGGTTTCCTTTTCCCTGTTTTCAATGTATTTTTTCCTGTTCTTTTCGACTCTTTTCTGCGCTCCGGCAATATCCGTCCGTCTGCCCTCGATCAGATCGGATATATACGGCTTTTCAAGAAAGAATATATCACGGGGATCCTTTATTATTCCGTCCGATGCAAAATTCAGCCCTATCCTTATATATATCTTTCTGACGATAGAGTAAATATATGTACGTCTGAGTCTCAACGATTCACGGTTCCGTATAAGATATTTCGTTTTTTCCACAAGAAAGCGGATAAACGGTCTTGTGAATATGCCATAAGCCTTGTATATCCCGCTGATATCCTTTTCCTTCGGCTTCTGATCGACAGAGGGCAGCTCCACTGTAAGATAACGCTTTATCGTATCAATAAGATATGTGCTGTCCTCAAGCGTTGTCACCGTTTCAAGCTTCAGCTCGTCCATTGTGCGGCAGCCGTAATCATGTATATAATCCCTCAGCTGCACAAATACATCGTCATCGCTTTTTGAGATAAGGTCTTTAAGGGTATCGTTATCAGATTCACGGAACAGCCTTTCAAGTCCCTCATCGCTTTTAATGCGGTTCACGATACCGATAAGCACACTGCTCTGGGCG
This sequence comes from Ruminococcaceae bacterium UBA2806, assembly GCA_002351795.1. Classification (GTDB taxonomy): domain Bacteria; phylum Bacillota; class Clostridia; order Oscillospirales; family Acutalibacteraceae; genus UBA1213. The sequence continues at coordinate 20,242 of DEHG01000001.1, forward strand.
GCGCTTTCCACATTCCCCTGTCTGCCCAGAAGATCGCTTATCATGCCGTCGCTTCCGGGGATGTTTTTCTTTTTCAGCTTATCCGTAAGTATACCGTAAAATACCATTGCAAACATATCATTTGCTATGGGCGTTATGAAATCGTCAAGTATCTCTTTTTCAAGCTTGTCATAGACCCTGAGAAGCTCCCTGTTATTCAGCCCTTCAAAATCGTTAGCATAAAGATCATGGGTCACCTCGTCAAAGCGTCTGCGGAAATGATCGCTGTCCTTTTTCAGGGTAAGATATTTTCTGAAAAGGCGAAAATATATCCTCCCCTTGGAAACAGACTTCACATCCTGTTCACCGTCGTTGCCCTTTTTCACTCCCATCATATTTTCCATATATTTTCTGTTTGTCTCATAACCGGGATAAAGGGCAGTCATCCTGTACCAGCTGTTCATCCTGTAATAAACTTTATTTTCGTAAAAGCTGAGCATATTGTCAAGGTCTGATCCTATAGCAGATATTGAGCTTTCGGGCACTCCGAAATACCTCAGCACCTGTTTATATATCTTTGAATATACCTCCTGTGCAAAGGTAAATGTAAGATCTGTGACTGCTCCGCTGTAGCTTTCTATTATATTTGAATTGTCAAGAATAGTCCTCGGCTTGTTCTTGTCGATATGGCTGTATGCCGCTATCATTCTTGATTGGAGAATAAATATCTCGCCGTCTTTTATGCAGAACTCAATATCTGCGGATTTTCGGGAAGCATACATATTTTCTATCTTTAAAGCAGTATCGGCAAGGCGGTGAAGGATATCCTCACTTGCAAGTATCATTTCTTCCTTGTCCGTAATATTCCCGCAGGTATCGACAGTATGATCTTCACTGCTGCACTCTCCCGATACAAGCTTTTCCCCGCTGCCCTTTACAAGGCTTATAAGTACCTCATCGGTATCGTTTGTCTTAGGATTTGTCGTGAACATTACACCCGCAAGGTCAGGCTCTATCATTTTCTGTATCACAACAGCCATCCCAAGCCCCGCAAGCTCAGCGCCGTTTCTCATGCGGTATTTCATTGCTCTTTCGGAAAAGCATGACTTCCAGCATTTCTTTATGCTTTCAAAAAGCCCGTCCTCGTCAACATCAAGAAAGGATTCCATTATACCTGCAAAGGAATGATCCTCCCCGTCCTCATCAGCTGCGCTTGAACGCACAGCAACGGGGAACCCGCCTGTTTCTTTTTTTACAGCGGAAATTATCTCCTTCTTCATTTCCCCTGTAAAGCTGCATTTATCTATAAGACCGGTTATCATTTCCCTGTTTTCATCCTTGTAATCATCAAGCAGAGATCTGTAAAGGGAAAGCTTATCACCGAGATACTCAAAGAACATATCTGCCGGCAGGGCTATCCATTCAGGAACATTGAAGCCTGCATGGCTCAGCTGCCACAGACCGTAAGCCTTCCCGCCCGTTTTATTTATATCGCAGGATCCATCCCTGTATGTAACGATCATTTTCTTTTGCTCCTTTTATATACATAAAAAACCGTTTCCGACAGTATCGTAAAGGCGAGAAACACTATCACCGGGATACTTGCAAAGCACTCCATACCCCCGCTCATGAAAAACCAGCATCCGCAGCACGCAAGCACTGACAGAAGCGTAAGGATATCAAATTTTTCCATAAGGAACAGATATCCGGCTACGCCCGCAGACAGAAGACCCTTCAGCCCATAAAGAACAGTACTGCTGCCGACAAAAAGTATTATCAGAGCCGCAGTATAAACGGCAAGTGTTTTTTTGCTGATGATATTTCTCCCGTCCTTATCGAAATCAGACAGGTCATCGACTGCCCTTGACAGATGTATCAGCAGCCAGAAATATACCGCAGCCTTACACACAGCCCCGGCGGACATCATCCCCGATATAAGCACAACAGCAAATGCTGCAGCTGCGGAAACTGCCGTATATATAAAAAGTCTCTTTTTATACATCAGGTATTTTATCATATCTTTACCAATTTACAGTAGGCTTTTGCCTTGAGGAAAAGCGCCGTCCCGCTTACATCCGCAAATTCCAGAAGTCTGTCAAGCTCCTCCTTCGGCTTTTCCTTTATAACAAGCGAACTGAGTATATCGCTGCCCTCTTCTCTTGTGATCTCTCCCATGCGGATAAGCGCACTTATTTCGGGCAGACTGTGAGGACGTCCTTCGGCTTTCTGATATATGTATCTTGCCGCATTATGTATCGTGCAGTCATAATGGTCATAATCCTCCGGCGGGTTCCAGCCTATCTCCTTTTTCAGGAACTCAACTATATTCCTTTCATTGTACGGATGATACAGAAAGAAAGCGACAAATTCCCGCAGGTCGTTTTTATCCGTATCCTTCATAAGCATTTCACGGACATCAAGCATAATATCCTTGTCAATTTTTTTCTCTATACTTTCAAGCAGACCGCTGTACAATGCGCTTATATCCGTATCCTCCGGCGGCAGCAGTCCCGGCTTTATCAGCTCCGAATAAACATCCTTGTCATAATAGCGTATCATCTGCGCCGGACTTCTTCCGTGTATGACCATACCCGCATTTATCCTTGACGCATAATTCACCATCGAGGCATAACCAATATATGAGCAGGCGATACAAGGCACAAGCCATTTTTTCATTGAATAATGATAGAACCTTTGCAGCCTTTTCATATCAAATTCTATGTATTCATGCTCCACACCGAGCCTGCTTACCGTATTTTCGATATTTTCCCTTGCCTTACTGCTGAGGAAACCGTTATTCATGGTAAACGCCCTGACTTTAAGACCGTAATCCTTTACAAGACGGTACAGGACATATACGCTGTCCTTTCCGCCGGATATTCCGACTGCCGCATCATAATCATATCTGCCCCGCACCCTTTCAATGCGCTGCATGAACAGGTCTTCAAGCGTTTTGCGGTCACTGAGTTTATCCTTTATAAGCCCGTATTTTTCGCAGAAGCAGCATATACCGTCCTTATTGAAGCTTATATTTCTGACGGAATCATCATTCAGACATATTTTACATATCATTGTTCACAGCTCCTTACTGAAAACTGCATATCTCTTTTCATTGCTTTCTATCGTACTGTCAAAGCGTTTGAAGGTCGACCTCTGCTCGCACTGGAAATGGTATATCATATTGTCATATCCCAGTTCTTCCTTGACATAGCGGCAGCCCTCGTACAGCAGCGCAAGATATATTTTATTGTGCTGCATTTCCCTCAGAACTGCGCTTGTCTTTGAAATATACTGTCCCTCATATTCATATCCCATGACATAACCGACAGCCCTTCCGCCTACATATGCGATTATAAGGTCAACATCGACCTGTCTTGTCCATACGGTATAGATCTTATCGAACGCCTCAAAGGGTATCTCCGAGTACAGATATCCCCCCGCAAAGGCGTCAATTGATATATCATATACTTCCCTGCAATGCTCATACACCTGCTGACCCTTGAAATGGCAGAACTTCACTCCCTCACGAAGCTTCTGTTCATATATTCCCCGTCCAACGGTATAAAGCGGATTATCTATTCTGATATCTGCACTGCGGTAGGTATATCTTTCGCTGTAGCCGAGCTTTTTAATATATTCGGGATAATAAAGCGGATTGCTGCAGTCGGGAAAGGGATGGAGAGGCGAATCCGATATTGTCCATCGGTAGCTCATCCATGATGTATAATTAACAGGTCCCGTTATTATCCTGCAGCCCATTTCAGCCGCTTTCTTTTCCAGAAGCGAAAACAATTCCTTCCACTTCTCAAGATCATCCCCAAGCTCACAAAAGCCGAAAAGACATTCATCCCTTCCTATCTGATCGTTTATCATCATATAGAGAGAATAGCCGCCGGCTGTAAGCTTTTCATAGTGATCGGCATATTTTAGTATTGCAAGCTCCTGATCCATAATTTATTCATTCCTTTTCAAGCAGACGGTAAAGTCTGCAAACATTCTTTTCATAGTCTTTTGTAAAACCAAGCTCCATGCTTAAAGCAGCAGTCCTGAGAAGCGTCAGTTTATTAGCGGCAAATTCCAGCAAATCATATCTCATGATATCCCTGAATTCCTCATCGGAAATGTTTTTGCCGATACTGCCGTAAAAATCAGAGCGAAAACGATCAATAAGCTGTGTTATCTCATCATCGCTTATCTTATGTAAAACAGAGATAAGGAACTCCGCCAGATCATGTTCGGGATTCTGCAGACAGGCAAGCTCCCAGTCATAAATGCGGATATTCCCGTCCCTGACGATATTCCTGTCCGAGAGATCATTATGTGAAAATGTCTTTACGCCCCTGTTTTTTGAAAACTCTGTATCAAGATTGCTGATAAAATCATCAAGCACACATTCAAGCTCCCCGAAAACACTGTTGTCAAGCCTGTCATACAATTTACGCAGGATTCTTTTTCCCCTGCTGTAATCCTCTTTGCTGTAGCGGTTGAGCATCATGTTTTTGGTCTTATCGGGATTCATATAATAATAGGCGGCTATGCCTGAAATGATATCAATAAGCCCGGTATAATCCTTCATGCCTTCAAGCCTGCCGCCTGAAAATTTTTCCATACAAAGATAACATTCCCTTCGCAGCGGTCTTTTCAGGCTGCCGAAATAGGGAACCATATATTTTCTGAATTCATCCGAGATATTCTCATAGATACAGCTTTCCCTGATATAGCTGCCCCTGTAGCCCATTATTTTATGGTGCATGATAAGACCCGTAAGTATAAAGGGATCTCCTCTGCTAAGAAGCATACTGCCTTTAAGAATTATCATATCCGATTTTTTCTTTACGACAACATTTTTATGTCTGCGGTCACGAAGCCCGAGACGCAGCATACGGATATTAGGTGTGCCGCCTATGAGTTTATTTGTTATTCCCTCACCGCAGCCGCCGTCATATTTTACGCTGCATATCTGCGGTATAAGTTTTTCCACTATCTTTTTATCTTTCATTATCAATACATAAGGCAACCTCTAAAAACCTTT
>DEHG01000001.1:25517-49256 GCA_002351795.1 Ruminococcaceae bacterium UBA2806
AACCACTATCCACTAACCACTAATTACAGTTGAGAAGCATTTCGCTGACAGTGCCGTTATTATCGGTTCTGAGAGAAAAAGCTGCCGCCGTAAAGGTATAACCGCTGTCAGTCTTTTCAGGTCGGAGCTTTTCGGGTGAATCCCGCAGACAGCGCACTGCTCTGGCTGTCATTGACGGCAGAGAAACACCCGGCAGGGGATCATCACTTCTGCGGCATAAAAGACCATTGTAAGCAATGGTATATTTTCCCTTTTCACGGCAGAAGGATATGCCCTTTACATTTTCCGGACTGCAAACGGTAATCTTTTCAACATCCTTTCCCAGAAAGCGGATATTGAGGTCATATTTCTGCTTTCCTGCAACGACGGCGCAGTTCCCGTCCTCAGGCAGAACAGGCAGCGGTGTTTTTTCCTCCTGCTGACAGGAAGCTCCCGCAGACAGCATAAGACCTGCAATAATCACCGAAAACATTCTCTTCAACCAAAGACCCCCAGTAATACAGAAAGGTTCAGATCAAAAAACAAATTTCATTTCTTCTATCATATCGGACGGCAGCATTGTGCGGGCGGAATATTTCTCCATGCACTTGTCCCCGAGTACACCGTGATAATAAACGGCATTTATAGCGGCCTCATCAGGGTTCATTCCCTGTGACAGGAAGGACGCCATCATGCCCGCAAGAACATCTCCGCTGCCGCCCTTAGCCATGCCGTTATTTCCCGTAAGATTCACATATACATTTCCGTCAGGCAGGGCTATTATTGTATTTGCACCCTTCAGAACAACAGTAACGCCGTATTCGGACGCAAAATCCCTTGCGGTGCGGTAACGGTTCTTCTGTACTTCTATAGTGGGCTTTCCCGTAAGCCTTGCCATCTCTCCGGGATGAGGAGTTATAATGATCGGCGCCATAGATGTACGCAGTATTGTCGGGTCGGCAGTTATGGCATTGATTCCGTCAGCGTCAAGCACCATAGGCTTTGTCGTTGTTGAAATGAGCGCGGCGACAAGCTCCGCAATATCATCTCCCTGTCCAAGACCGCAGCCAAGCAGTACAGCCGAACAGTTATTCATTATTTCAATTTGCAGCCTGTCAAAAGCCCTCATGCTGATAAGACCGTGGGCAGACTGTTCAAGCGGAAGAAAAACAGCCTCTGTAAGCCTTCCTGCTGCTATAGGATAAATATATTCAGGCAAAGCTACTCTCAGAAGTCCTACTCCGCATCTCAGCGCAGCCTCACCCGAAAGAATTGCCGCCCCCGCCATGCCGTAGCTTCCGCAAACAGACAGCAGAGTTCCGTTAGAGCCTTTATGAGCTGATTTTTTGCTGTGTTTAAGCGGGTGCTTTTCAAGGAATTCATCGGTTGTACGCATTGCATAAGTACAGGTATCCACTATCATTTTAGGTATGCCGACCTTTGCCACAGATACCTCTCCGCAGTAATCCATTGACGGATACAGCACATGGGCAGGTTTTAGCGCAGTGAATGATACCGTATAATCGGCATGGAAACATTCACCCGAAACCTCGCCTGAATCGCTGATAATGCCGCTGGGGATATCGACAGCGATCTTTACAGCCTTGCTGCGGTTTGCAAAGACAACAAGCTCCGTACAATACGGGTCAAGCACATCATGAAAGCCTATGCCATATATCGCATCTATTATCATATCAGATTCATTGATGATCTCAGCACAGCTTTCACGGTTCTCATGGTGATCTACGACCTTGATCTTATCTGGAAGAATATTATAATTGAGCTTTGCAAGATCACTCCGAGGGTCACCGTTTGCAAGAATGACAGTCACATCACACATCAGTGAAAGAAATCTTGCAATAACAAATCCGTCTCCGCCGTTATTGCCGTTTCCGCAAAAAACGGTGATTTTCCTGAGTTTATCCCTTGTAATTATAGTTGCGGCAAGCTCCGCCACTGCTGCGCCCGCCTGTTCCATCAGAGTTGCCAGAGACGTACCTTTTCTCTGCGCTGCCCTTTCCATGTTTTTTATTTCTCCGCTTTCTACTACGATCATTATCCGTCACCTCATAATCATAATTTATAATATTCATTTATAGTATCGTTTATTCTTGATTTTACGCCGATGATACAAAAAGTCAGATATAACATCATGCTTTTTGTAAAATGTCACGATTATATTGTAACACTCTTTATTGTTTTTTTCAACAAAAAAGCTATGAAAATATATAATTGTATGAACTCAGACGGCAAAAAATAACACCTCATGAAGCAAGGGTGTAAAGTTCAGAAATGCCTGTTATATTTACTAAAAGCAAGCGGTCTGAGAGATCGTATATAATCCCTGCAAACAACCTCAGGAATTGACCTCTCAGACCGCTTCATTATCCTTAAAGCAAAGCCCCCTCACCGGGCAATGCCATCAACTTGACAATCATATAATTTTATTTTCCTTCTATGACAACGGCAATAAATACTATCTGAAGCATACTGCCTTCTATAAACGGCGAAAACATATCCTTTGGGAAAGCCGAAAAAATCAGCTCGACAAGCTTATCTATCTGTGAGACGCCCTCTCCTGCATCCCCTCGGGTACGGACAATATCCTTTTTTCCCGTACCGATCTGTCCGAGCCAATTTTCTATCCTTTCTGAGATTTGATCGACCCCTGCATGATCAAGCAGGATCCTTTCTTCAATACGTTTCATATTATATTATTCCTTCTCTGTAATTTTTCTTACAATATAGCATACATGTAAGTTTTAATAATATATCATGATAAATCCAATTTTTCAACAATAATATTGAAGCAGACTGTGCGATTCTCTATGCACTAAAAAATATGTTAACATCATAAAAATACTTTGACAGTGACATACTGGGGCTGTCGCACTAAGAAAGTGGCAGCCCTGAAATTTTGTAAAAAAAAACAACAGCCGGACTATGAAAAATCCGGCTATTAGTGTAAAATTATAACAGGGCATCTCTGAAATCTTGTTTTCAAAGATGCCCTTATATTATCTGTAAACCGATATTCCGTTGAGAACTATTTCGCTGATATTATCAGGGTCGATCAGATATAGCTTATTAACATATATTGCTCCGCTGCTTTCAGGGATACTGCTGAAAGTGCAGTTCATTATAATATACCCATCAGAATATTCGCATCCCGATGCAATGAGGAAATACTTTTTTCCATCCTTTGTTGTTATATAGCATTTGTCCATATCGGGAGAAGCTGCGTTTGAGGCTGTTTCTGCTGTCAGACATAATCCCAAGGGAGAGACAGCCATTTTTCCGTTCTTGACTTTTGCAGAAAAAATCTCCGACAGTATTTCATCGCTGACAGTTATACTGTTATCCTTCGGCTGATAATTCATTTTAAAGGTGATCTCAAACGGCAGATTTATTCTTTTTATTCTTCCTCTGACGACATCAAAGCTTTTGTCATTATAGACTATATCAGAATAAAAATAGCTGTTTGTCATAATATCATACGGAAATGCAGGAATATTTTCATTTTGCAGCTCTGATACACTGACAATACTTTTTTCGTCCATATATTTGTAATTATCCAATATGTTATCAACAGTCGCAAGTTGATAGCTGTTGCTTCTGATCTTTATAGTTCTTCCTTTCAGACCAATTCCAAATGTATCTTTGCCGTTCTTATCATACCCCATAGCGTTTATATCTAAAAGTATCCTCAGAGTTTTTCCGCCGTTTTCGAGATCATAAAGCATTTTACAGCCAAGACCGTTTATTGTCTTTCCTGTCTCATTATCCTCCGGTTCACATATTATAACCTCAATGTCATGTTTGTTTGCGGGGTCAGGATCGTCCTGATTTTCAAATCTTGCAGAAAGATTTCCGCTTTTAATAATATTGAATTCACTTCCGGTAAATGATCCGCCGCTTTTTTTACTCAGACGGATATCAATGAGGTCATCCATATTGCCGTTTCCGCTTACACTAAGCGAATCCAATTTCAGATCCGGATCGTGAAAAACAACATCCGCATTTTCAATACTTTCAAAATCAGCCGTATATCTGTCGCCGCCGATAATATTTCCGTAAAGTGCATATATGTTTTCAGCTACTGCCGGAAGACTCAGCGCAGAAATCAACAATATGCAGACTGCTGCGGCTATCAGTGTTCTTTTAAGTATTCTTATTTTTCTGTTATGTTTCTTGTTTCCGATCTTTTCACTGACTTTCTTTATAATTATGCTTTCATCAATTCCAGTATCTTCATGCAAGGTTTCTTCATTAAGGTTTGCAACAGATATCGGAAGTATTGTCATTTTGTCAAATATATTATTGCTCATAATCATAGCCCCTTTCTTCAAGAAGTTTCTTCATCTTTTTTCTTGCACGATGCAGACGCACTTTTATGTTACCCGGAGTTGATCCCATTACGGCAGCAATATCTGATATGCGCTGATAATAGTAATAGTATCTGATAACTATTTCGTTATCCGGAGGACCAAGACTGTCAACTATTTTTCCGAGCAGGCTGTTAAGCTCACTTTGCTCGATACTTATATCCAGAGAGCGATCATCCGCAATATCTGATCCTTCGATATCTTCTCTTGCCTGATTGTGTACGGTATCCATTTTGTCAAAGGTTTTTGTTTTTGCAATACAGCATAAATAGCCCCTCAGCGTCTCACCCTCAGCTTTATTGCTGTTTTTCCACAGAGTAACAAAGGTATCGGACAATACCTCCTCCATATCCTCTTTTAAAAGCTTTCCTCTGCCGATATTGTAGATCAAAGAAGATAAAAGCGGTATGTATTTCCTCATTATTTCCTCAAGCGCATCCTCGTCTTTTTTTCGCAGCTGCCTGCACAGTGTTTTATCATCTTTCATATCAATTCCTCCTTCCTTTGAAATTGACCTTTCTACTTATTATAACGGTAAAAGTTGTGTTTTGGTTACAGTTCAAACATACAAAGCTCCCATGGCATTAAAATAACCACGGGAGCTTTATGCTGTCAAAGGAAAAATTTTTCAGGCTTCAAGACTGCTTTTGAGAAGGCTTCGACCCTTTGAAAGACGGCTTTTTACCGTTCCTTCCGGAATACCCAATATGTTTTTTATATTCGTTACACTAAACCCTTCTATGTAAAATAGTACGATCACCTGTCTGAATTTCTGCGGCAGATTTTCCAGAGCAATTTTAAGTTCAACATTTTTGTCATGAGACGGTACCGAGGGTTCGGCAGTATATTCGTTATCGTCAAGATTAATGATCTTTCCGCGTCTGCCAAGCTGTTTGTTGCAGACATTTATAAGTATTCTTACAAGCCATGTGCGGAAATATTCCTCTTTTTTCAGTGAGGAAAGCTTTTCGTAGGCTGTGAGGATCGCCGTCTGAACGGCATCCTCGCAGTCTGCTTCATTTTTTAGCATTGACATAGATATTCTGTAAAGTGTCTGTTCACTTTCAAGGACAAGCTTGCTAAATGTTTCCTTTGTCATTTTGAACACCTCACTCCTTGAACTTGATCATATAGTTTTGATAATAATCATTCGGTGCGTCAACGGCAGAGAATATTATGTATGCATTGTCCACAGTATCGTTGTCCGCAATAAAGCCCATCTTTACGTTCAGTGTTTCTCCCTTTTTAATGCTCTGCTTATTGTTGATGTTTGTGCCGTAGATCTTGAGTACGTATTCATAGTCGGGGGTATAATAACCATAGAAGAATTTGTTATCAACATCAATACAATAAACCTCTGTTTCAAACGCAGTGCTCAGATCATCAATATCCTCCTGTGCTGTCAGCTCAATATCTGCTACATAGAAATGTTTGTTTATCACTATGTTTCTTACTGTTCCCAGATCATAGTCGTCGGCATCTTCATGTACAGTAAATTCATCACGCTTGATAAAAGTACCGTCTGTGTTAAAATACCTGTAGTAAAGGGAATCATTTCCGCCGAGAGTGAGGAAATCCTTCAGGTCAAGACCGTCGGTGTTATCCTGCTCTTTAACAGATATCACCTTTGCGGTCATATGTACGGCTTCCTGTCCGTAATTGGCAACTGCCATATCAACACTTTCACCGATCTTTGCTTTTTTAACATTGCCGGAAAAATATTCATCCCGGAAGCCGTCGCCGTCCTTTAAATAATCCGTTATTGCTCTGTCGTACGGGACGTCGTCTTCATCAAGCACATCTTTTGGAATTACCGGTTGGGTATCGGGCTCCGTTTCGACCTTCTCGGTAATTTTGATCAGCTCATCATAATTTGTTCCGTTGCAGCGTACCAGACAGTTGTATTCTTCAAAATACTTTAATGTGGAGTAATACATTTTATCTGTATTCTTTGCTTCTTTGAATGTAATAATAAGAGTCTTATGTCCATTATACTCGGTTTCTTCGGTTTTTACAACATTGGTTAAGTCATCGTGGTAGTTATCGGTATAATCGATCCACGCATTGAAATAATTGTCTTCATTTTCATACATAGACAGGTAATTAGTTGACTTACCGCTTTCATACTCCTCGGTTTTATACTCCTCGGGAAGATAACCGAATTTCAGTTTCATACTCTGATAGTCACTGTCGGATTGTTTGCTGTTTTCAACAGTCACATCCAGACCATATTTGCCTCTTTTGGTTGCGTAAAGTCCGAAGAAATCAGTTGCCGCTGCTGCTACCGCAAATGTACCGATGACCGCTACAGCTGCACAAGCTGCCACAATTCGCATCGTTGTTCTGCGCTTTTTGAATTTCACAGGCTTTTCAGCCTCGAGACTGTCAAGAGTACTTATCACTGCATTGTGGAAGCTCTCCGGTACCTCGGGATATACATTATTTAACATTTTTTTATCAAGGTTTTTCATAATAACCTCTCCTTTCGTTTTATTCATTAATTAGATACCCCAAGACGCTGTTCGGTTCATTTTTTTTTATAATTTTTTCGCACGCTGTAAAATGAAGCTGAATTGGTTACAGAGTATGTCCGGAACACCGGCAAAACAGCCGTCGGAAATATCGTTGCCTTGAAACCGTGATTTTTCTGAAAGTTTGTTGAACAAAAATTCAAAGATAAAAAGTGGTCATTTGATGCCTGCATTGGCTATGCAAAAGACCACCATCTTTTTAATGAAAAAGAGTTGGTATATACAAAAACTCTTTACAATTACTGCAAACAGCTTGCGGTTCGCTACACTTGGCAGTAACTTCCCGTGACGGAACTTTCACCCGTCAGATCAGTGTCATGCCCGACATACTGACAAAAAAAGCTGCCGGTCAATGCGGCAGCTTCCTTATTAAAATGGTTACATATATTATTTTACTGTTATTTTGCAGACTGCATTCTTCCCGTTAAAGGTACTGACTGTTATATTGGCAGTTCCGGCTTTCAGCGCTGTTATGTTTCCGTCATTATCAACCTTTGCGACTGAACTGTTGCTTGATTTCCATATTCTGTTATAAGCCGCCGTTCCGCTTGGAATTATTGAATCGACAGTATATGTTTCCCCGACCTGCATGCTGATAGATGTACGGCTGAGATCTATGCTGTCCGGCGCTTCCTTGACATGAACCTTACAGCTTCCCTCCTGATCATTGTAGGTCTTTACGATCACATCCGCTGTGCCCGTTTTCAAGCCTGTAAAGCCTGCTTCCCAGTTTGTCTTTGTCATCTTGATAACTGACGGATCGCTGCAGGTATATGTTCTTCCTGCACTTGCTTCGCTGTTGAGCAGAACTGCTCCGATAGTCACATTTTCACCTAAACCGATATCAATGCTGTCACTTTCCATTTCAACAAATCTCGGAGGCGCTTTTACCGTGACTTTACACTGATCGTATTTTCCGTTATATGTTCTTACCGTTACAGTTGCAGTTCCGACTGAATTGCCATAAAATTTACAATCCCAGCTTGTGGGTATTATTTCCACACGGTCTGTACTTGATGAGATAAACATTCTTGTCATAGACGCTGCACCGTCATTTATATAGCTGCTTATGGTTGCTGTTTCACCAACGCCTATTGTGATCTCCTTTTTACTCATTGTAATACTTGAAGGAGAATCCTTGACGGTAATATTGCATTGGGTTTTCTTGCCGTTATATGATACAGCCGTTACTGATGCCGTTCCTTTTTTATGTGCTGCAATGCGGCATTTGCCGTCAACGACCGAGACTTTCAGTATTGAGTCATCAGAGGAAGTATATGTATAAGCTGAACAAGCTGCATCATCTGATGTATTGCAGGTAAGATACTGTGATTCCGACAGTCCCATTGTCATTGAAGTTCTTGAGAAAGTTATTTTTTCAGGTGCTTTTTTTACAGTAACAGTACATTTTGCCTTATGACCTGTGCTTTCAGTAACGGTTATTACAGCTGTTCCCTCTGCCTCGGCAGTTATTGTTCCCGATGACACGGAAACAACTGACGGTGCTGAGCTTGACCATTTTACTGTCTTTGACGCAATATCGGGTGTTACCGTTGCCATCAGAGTTTTTGTTTCGCCTTCACCAAGAGTAAGCTCACTTGCGCTGAGTATAATGCCTGCTTCCATGAAGATCCTGTTTACATCGTCCTGTGCAGCAGCATTCGCAGCCGCAGAACCTTTCATGCACACTACCGCACGTTCGGGATCACCGTTATAAAACGGCTCAACTCCAAATTTTCTGATATTATTTGAACAGTATATTTTCTTTATATCAGTATTGTATCTGAATGCATGACTCCCTATCTCAACGACCGTCTGAGGTAAAGATATGCTGTCCGTACCCGCAATATTCGGCGCACATACAAGCTTTTTCCTGTCCTTGGTGAAAAGGAAGTTATTCATAGCGCAATAATATTTATTATCCGCAGAAACCTCAAAAGAACGTACATTTTCAGCCGGGAAAAGTGTATCCGCAGATATATAGCGCATAGATGCGGGAATGGATATCTTTGTGACATTAACGCCTCTTAATGCGCCGTCCGCAGCGGCTACAATTCCGTCCTTTATCTGAAGCGTAACAGGTTCGCTGCTGCTGCCCTTATATCCGTACAGCATTTTTGCGATATATATAAAGCCGTCCGCCTTTTTTCTGTACCACATAGTATTACCGAAAACATCGGCGCCCATTGAAATGACCGACGTAGGAAAGCTTATAGATGTAAGAGCTGTACAATCCTCAAACAAAGCTGCCGGAAGAGCTTTTATGCCCTTTTCTATCACTGCGGATCTCAGCCCGTCACAGCCGCTGAAAACGCCGTCGCCAAGCTCCTTATTTGCAAGATATACTGTTACACCTTTGAGATTATCACAGTCAGAGAATGCATAATTACCGATATGACTTACTTTTGAAATATCAATGCTGCTAAGAGCTGCGCCGCTGAAAGCATAATCCTTTATTACGCTTACATCCCCGGGAAGCCGGCAAGCGCCGCCTTTTGCCTTCGGATATGCATATACTGTACTTCCGTCCTTGCTGAGAAGCAGATCATCAACAACTTTGAAATTCGGGTTTGAATTGTCTATACTGAAATTTTCAAGCGACCTGCATCCGTCAAATACACCGTCAGGAATATTTGCAACAGAAGCGCCGATGACAATTTCATTTACCGCAGAATTACCAAATGCATCCTCTCTTATACTTTCGGCGGCAGCGGTAATACTTACGGTACCGTCAAAGGTATCCGGACAATAAACAAGTGTACGCAGATCCTTTGTAAAAAGCATACCATCCCTGACCGTAAAGAAACGGTTATTGCTGTCAACAAATATTTCACCGATATGTATGCCGCTGAAAGCACCAGTTTCGATCTCACGGATATTTTTTCCAATGGTCAATGAATATACATCTGACGGGATATTTTCAGTCCTGTTCATGGGCGCAGACTGAATTACAGTTACATCCCGTCCGTCATACATCTCGGGTATAATGATATCTCTGTCTTTTGAATTTTCAACAATTATCTCGCTTACCGCAAGACTGCCATCTTCATTTTCCTGAAAGCAAAATTCATCAGCCAATGACATATCTCCTGCCAACGCCTGAGCCGTTACAGCAATATCAGGATCCAGTCCAATGATATGAGCCGCCGAGCCTGCTACGGTAAGGACAAGAGCAGCGGCCAGTATTCTGCGTGACACGCCTGAACGATTCATTTTTCTTTCCCTCCATAAAAAAGCTTTTTCAATTCATATTGTCTGTTTTATTATCTTTTCTGATACTCATACATTATAACATATTTGTTACAGTTTTTGTCAGCAAAATTAAAATTTCGTTACTGAAAATTTCATCTTTTACTCTTTTACCAAAAAAACAGCATTTTATAAGAACTAATCAATGATTTATAACAATAAAATATTTTCATTAAAGGAAAAAATAGCCATAAAATACATTATAAAGCATCTCTCTGCTCTGTTAAGGTGCAAAAGCCAAAGGGGACGATAATTTTTTATCAGACATTATGATATAAAAAGCATGACAATAATGTCACATTTGTTTGAATGTCAATAACAATTGTATAAAAATTATGAATTTACTATTGACTTTATTTTAAATATGTGCTATTTTAATAAAGAGGTATCTGAAAATGGGAAAAGTGACAGTTATTACATCCGGCAAGGGTGGTACAGGAAAATCAACAGTCACCGCAGGTCTGGGAGCTGCGCTTGCAAGGCGAGGCTGCAGAGTACTGATAATAGATTGTGATGCCGGCATGAGAGGTATTGATCTTATGCTTGGTGTAAGCGGAGAGCTTGTTTTTGATATTGCCGATATAGTAAGCGGCAACTGCCCTCCTGCAAGTGCGATCTATCCCTGCAAGACTGTGCCGGAATTGTTTGTACTTCCTGCGCCTTCAAATGTCCGTGACGAAATAAGCCCTTATATTATGAAGCAGCTTGTTGCGGTCCTTAAAAAATATTACGATCATATTCTTATCGACTGCCCGGCTGGTATCGGTATCGGAATGGAATCTGCGGCAGCAGCAGCAGACAGGGCTGTTCTTATCGCAAATGCCGAGCCGCTTACGCTAAGGGGCTGCGATAAGGTCAGACAGATGCTTTCGGATATGGATATCCGGGAGTTCAGACTTATTATCAATCGTTTCAGCGAAAGGAACTTTAAGAGATCAGCCGCTTTTGAGGATCTTGACGCCGTTATAGATAAGGCAGGCGCAAGGCTTTTAGGCATTGTTCCTGAGGATCTCGGCGCAGTGAATCTTGCACAGAAGGGTCTTCCGATAGAGGGGAAGCATAAAGCGGTATATGCCTTTGACCGCATTGCCGCAAGGCTTGACGGTGTTGATGTTCCGCTTGATCTATAGGAATGTTATTATGCCGCCCCGTCAAAAGGGCGGCTATGAAATCGGTAAACAGCTGAAAGTATTTTATGTTTATAATTTATTAAATGGAGGAGATCACATGAACATAGCATTGATAGCTCATGACGCAAAAAAGGAGCTTATGGTACAATTCTGTATTGCCTACTGCGGAATACTCAGCAGACACAATCTTTGCGCCACAGGCACGACCGGTAAAATGGTGGCTGAGGCAACAGGTCTTGAAATACAGAGATTTCTCGGCGGCAGCCAGGGCGGAGATCAGCAGATAGCTGCAAGGATCGCCTTCAATGAAATAGATATGCTTATCTTTCTTCGTGACCCGCTTGATCCCAAGCCGCATGAGCCTAATGACATGAATCTTCTCAGACTTTGTGATATGCACAATATACCTGTTGCAACAAACATTGCCACAGGTGAGGTGCTTATACACGGACTGGAGCGCGGCGATCTTGACTGGAGAAATATTGTCAGGAATTAAGCCTACAGTCTGCTTACAGCGACAAAATAATACTTCAATTATTACAAAAGCTGCCGCACTGAAAAGTGTGACAGCTTTTTTTGCGGTATTTTGCCGGTTGTGTAATAGTTATTCTTTGGGCTTTGCACTTTGGACTTTGCGCTTTTTTAGACTGTGCAGCTTATTGTCCAGGAAATAGTATAGTATGCCTGCTGTTATACAGATCGTGTATGCTGTAAGCACCTTGATCGGCGGGAATGTGAGAAACGGAATATTGAGTTTTTCATAAACAGCCTCCATAGGCTTGAAATAGAACATCTGCAGCATGAATATATGGTAGGACGCTTTGCCTAAAAACTCAAGCGGCGCCCATTTCAGCTTTCCTCCGCCTATTATCAGAACTGTGGGAGGTATAATGAAAAGACTTGCCCATATGCTTGTTTCCTTCCAGTACTTTGTCAGCACAGGATTGTATCCGAAATAATATACCCATACAATATATGCTGCGCCGATTATCATTGAAAGGAACAACATTATAAATACAAATACATCCTGCTTTTTTGTACGCTTTTTTCCTATTGCAAGATAACAGCCGACAGCTATTACCAATGTGTAGCGTATAAGTATCAGACGATAGCAGTCCTCTGTCATTCCAACGGCATTTTTAAGCGCCTCATATGTAAGCACCAGACCGCCGCAGATAAATACTCCCGCTAAATCGAACTTCTTTATTATAGCATGCACGACAGGGAACCAGAAAATAAACTGTATCATAAGCGGAACATAATAGCTGCCCCTTCCCCGTCCGCCTGTAACGAAATCCACAAGAATATTCATCAGATTAAGGTTATAATCACCCATCACTGTCAGTATTATTACCTCAGCAATAAAGACAGGTATATACGGTTCCAGGTATCTTGCAAATTTCGGAAGCACCTGTGACGGCGCATAAGCTTTTTTAAAGCTGTCAATACTATGCCGCTGATAGGACAGGGCATATACATATCCCGAAAGCAGCATAAATACAGATACGGGAAGATGTATCCAGAACGGAAAAAGCAAAGATGCGCTTATCTCCCTTCCGAGATCACAATGGGCAGTTATAACAAATAATATGCACATACCCTTCATAAAGTCTACACTGCGGTTGTGACCGCTTTTTTTCTGAATTTTTTCCATAATTTTTCCTTCTGACTCAAATCACCTCATAAGAGGATCTATTTTCTGCTTATCCTTATCCTTTTCAAGTGAAAAATATTCCGTAAGCATTTTTTCTGCGGCATCAGCTGCGACCCAGCTTTTTGCGCCGTGTTCTATCATTATCGCCATAGCGATCTCAGGCTCGTCATACGGGGCATAGCATATGAAATTCGCATGATCCGAACCGGAGTTTTCCGCTGTTCCGGTCTTTCCGGCTATCTGCATTTTAAAGCTCTTGAACGAATCATAATTCATAGCCGCCATATTCATAGCTATTTGTACCTGTTTAAGGTTTTCCTCACTTACGCCCATATTATCGACAACCTCGGGTTCTGCCTTGTACAACACTTTTTTACCCGTATAATCAGTGATGCTGTCCACAACATGAGTTTTAAGCCTTACACCGTTATTTGCGATCGTTGCAGCATATGTCGCAAGCTGTACAGGCGTAAACTGATTATCCGACTGACCGATACCCGCCGGAGATACCTGCGGTTCATACCACGGCGTACCCATCAGCTCACAGAATTCGGGTCCTGCCAATGTACCTGTGCTTTCCCCTGTTTCAACACCTGTTTTCACACCCAGACCTGCACGTTTTGCATAGGTATCCATTTTTTCGATCCCAAGCCGCCTTGCAGTTTCGGCAAAGAATACATTGCAGGATTCCCTGATGCCCTCGTATACATTAAGCGGGCCGTGTACATGCATACAGTTAAGCTTCAGACCGCCTGTTGCATAAATACCCTGACAGTTTATAGTTGTTGCAGTTGTTATGGCGCCTTCCTCAAGTGCTGCGGATGCTACAAGCGGCTTAAAAGTCGAGCCCGGCGCAAGCGCACCATTGAATGCTCTGTTTACAAGGGGATCGCCCTTTGTTTCGAGAAGCTTATCATAATCGGAATAGTATTTTGTAAGGTCATAATTAGGATAGCTTGCCGAGCAGATTACGGAAAAATCCTTTACATTAATCATGACCAGAGCTGCACCGACACAATCCTCTCCCGAATATTTTTTGCCTGAGGCATTATGATATTCGTGAGCCTGTTCAACAGCTTCCTTTAATACCTTCTGAGCAAATTTCTGATATTTTGAATCTATTGTCAGATGGATCGAGTTACCCGGCTGAGACTCAACCGTTGATTTTTCCACAGCAGTTCCGTCCGGATTTACTTCATATGTTTTGCTTCCGGGCTTGCCTCTGAGCTGATCTTCATACGCATATTCAATGCCAAGCTTTCCGACGATATCATTATATGCATAGCCCTTGTTTTTCAGCTCATCATATTCCTCAGCGGAAATAAGACCTGTAACTCCGACAATATGCGGCGCTGTTGTGCCTTCGATATATTTTCTTACAGCGCAGTCCTGCACTTCAATACCGGGATCACTCTGAGTATTTTCGGAAATTATCATCATTGCGCTTTCAGTGATATTTTTTGCGAAAATATAAGGATTGCTGCGTGAATAAATATTTTTGCCCATATTGTAGCGTACACTTACTATATCATGCTGCATACGGGGAGAATATTTCTGACATTCGTATTTTTCAACAAGACGCTGCATACATTCATCAGCTGTTGAATAGGGATTCATATTAAGAAAATCCCTGCTTTTCAGCTCTTCGATATCGCTTTCACGATCATCCTCAAAATAGTACTTTCCGTTTTTATCTCTTTTTATCGGAAGTTTGTCCTCCCATTTGCAGGCGCATTTTTCAGTCAGCTCAATAAGCTTTACAATATAATCATTCAGCTTTTCCTCGGGAGTAAAAATCTTGTTTATAACTATACGATAGCCGGTAGTATTCTGTGCAAGCGGCTGACCGTTTGCATCAAATATTTCTCCTCTTATAGCATCTGTCTCAATTGTATATTCTGTTGATGTCAGGGCTATATCCTCATAGAAATCGTTATCCCTGATCTGCCATTGTATCAGTCTCGCACAAAAAACACCGGAGATTATCGTCACCAGTGTTAATATAAATGCATATCTCCACTTTTTGATCTTCGCTTTAATCACCCCCGATATGATCTATACGCTGCTTGTTTTTGCTGCGATAAACCGGTTGAATACATAGATCAGCGGAACAAACGCCCATGTATAAATTATCCTTGAAACATAATGTCTGAGGAAATATTCCCATACCCATGTATATCCCGAAGCAATATAAAAAAGTACGAACTGCCCGAAAATAATAACAGGTATGCTTATCGACGCAATTATCATTGTTGTGAGCAGATTTGTGTGTATATAATTTCCCATCAGCACGCTGACGCAGTAACAAAGTATTGCAAGCATGATAGCATAATAACCGACAGGCCCGCTGTAATTTGTATCCGACAGCAGACCGCATGCCACTCCCCAGAAAATAGCCGGTATCTCATCTTCAAATACAGCAATGGAAAGCGCAAGCGGTATCATCAGAACAGGTCTGCCGCCAAAGACCTCCGGTGTAAAACCGGGTGTTGTCTGTACAATATAGCATACTATGATTTCTAAAAAATAGGCAAGATATCTTACCGCCTTATATCTGTTCATCTGATTCTCCATTAGCTACTTACTGCTTTCAGAATTCTGATAAGCTTCTATTTCACCCTTACCGTCAAATTTAACGATCACGGCGGCTGATTTTATATTTCTGACATCCTCAAAGGGATCGACCAGGACAACAGGCATCCCTGAATAATCATGCTCCACAGAATGTACTGTTCCTATCCTTATGTTTTTCGGATATTTGCCTCCGAAGCCGGATGTCACTATAATATCACCCTTTGCCATCTTATGCTGAGCGGATATATTTTTCATTACAGCGATATTTTCCTCACAGTATTCCGGCGAACCTGTAACAATACCCTGATTTTCAGTTTTCTTATCAAGTGCGCCCGCCTTAGAATCCGGGGACAATATTGTCGTCACCTTGCATGATTTAAGGTTTACCTCGCTTACATAACCGACAAGCCCGTTTTCGGTAACGACCGGGTCGCTTTCCGATATTCCGTCATTAGAGCCTTTATCAAGTACAAAGCCGTAAAAATTTTCATTCGGATCTCTGGCGATGACCGTTGAAGGCACTATGGAAAAATCCTCATTATTTTCTTTTATTCCGTAAAACTTATGAAGTCTCTGATTTTCCTCTTTAAGGTCGTAATATTCAACAAGGGCTTCATTAAGCCTTCTGTTTTCCTCCATAAGTCTGCTGTTTTCCTCCTCAAGCTTTCCTATATCGGCAGGATATTTTACAGCATCCTGTGCATTTCCCGAAAGACTTGCCGCAGCTCTTTGCAGCGGATAAAAAACAACTCCCGTAAAAAATCCGTTGACCGTACTGTTGCCGGCTGTCACCAGAGCAACCACAAGCAGTATGCATACAGTCATTACAAGTATTTTCATTCCGTTTCCCGATGTACTTTTCAAACGATCACCTCCCCTTCAGTTATCAGACCGCAGCAAAGCACTGCATACAGGATCACCTGTTTCTTCTGTAAGACGCAGCGCCGAAGGTCTCAAGGCGGATGCCTGTTCCGTCAACAACACAGTCAAGCGGAGACTGTGCTACCTGTACCGGCATACCCGTTTCCTGTGATATAAGCAGATCAAGACCTCTAAGCAAAGCGCCGCCGCCTGTAAGTGTAATGCCGTTATCTATAATATCTGCGGCAAGCTCCGGAGGAGTCTGCTCCAGCGTTGTTTTCACTGCTTCAACTATTGCAAGCAGCGGATCTGCAAGAGCGTCTCTTATCTCCGCCGCACTGATTTTTATATCCTTGGGCAGACCGTCACCTAAATTTCTTCCCTTTACATCCATGCTCCCCTCACCCTCATAAGGGTAGGCAGAGCCTATATTTATCTTTATCTCCTCGGCAGTTCTTTCACCGATAAGGAGGTTATATTTCTTTTTTACAAACTGGATTATTGATTCATCAAATTTGTTTCCCGCAACTCTCACCGAGCAGGCTGTTACTATATCATCAAGTGATACAACAGCTACCTCGGATGTACCGCCGCCGATATCAACGACCATGCTTCCCTCCGGTTCGCTTACCGGCAGACCTGCGCCGATAGCGGCAGCCATGGGTTCTTCAATAAGCTCCACCTGTCTTATTCCCGCACGGTTCATCGCATCCTGAACTGCACGTCTTTCAACATCGGTAACGCCCGAAGGTATGCAAACGATAACTCTCGGCTTTCTGAACAAAGATGATTTTACCACCATTCTTATAAAGCGGTTCAGCATAGTTGCAGTTATATCAAAATCGGCAATAACGCCGTCCTTCAGCGGACGCACTGCGATAATAGATCCGGGAGTCCTGCCTATCATTTCCTTTGCGGCAGTTCCCACAGCTACTACACGGTCAGTACGCACATCGACCGCAACAACGGACGGCTCACGCATAACTATGCCCTTACCCTTCATATAAACAAGCGTGTTCGCTGTACCTAAATCTATGCCTATATCTCTCGAAAACATATTCTTCCCTCTTTATATCCGACAATGTTTTTTCATTATTCCGACCATCCGGAAAAAGTTCACCCTATATTATAACCTCTCTTAAAAATAATAACAACATCATTTGATCAATAATTCAAACTTTTGTATTAATGAACAAATTTACTTCAAGGGTATTTTTCTCCATATTGATTATGACTACATATCATACTCCTGTCGAGCCAAAGCCGCCGCTTCCCCTTGCAGTATCGCTTAGCCCGTCTGTTTCCATAAAATCAGCGCATACAACAGGCATAATGACCATCTGAGCCACTCTTTCACCGGGCTTTACAGTGTATGCCCTGTCTGAAACATTGCAAAGTCCTACGCATATCTCTCCCCTGTAATCGCTGTCTACGACCCCGACTCCGTTTGAAAGGCATATCCCATGCTTTACGCCAAGACCGCTTCTTGCAAATAAAAATGCGCCCATCCCGCTGTCGGGCAGTTCAATTGCGATACCCGTAGGTATCATTGCAAGCTCTCCCGGACGTATTGTGATGTCATCGTCAATGCAGGCATAAAGATCAGCGCCCGCCGAACCCTCAGTTGCTCTTTTCGGCAGGACGGCATTTTCTCTGAGCTTTTTTATTTTAACGACAGTTCCCATAATTTATGTCTCCTTTTCTTTTTATCAACTTTTCAACCGAGTTTTCAACTTTTCAACATTCAACAACAAACCATATCAACTATTCAACACCACGGTAATAAAGTCCCCTTGTAAAGCCATTTTCAGGTGTGATTCCTTTACGGAACAGCTCCAGAGTCTTTAGTTTTTCCACATGATTTTCCACACTGAAACGAATGACCTCGAAATCAATGCCTGTCATCTGACTGCGCTTGTCCGCCATGCAAAGCGGTACGCTGTTGAGTATTTCCGTACATGAGCCGAAGCATTTCATCGGGAAATCTATTCCTTTCCTGTCACGGATGTACGGCGCTGTTTTACAATGCTTGCATCCCTTACCGTCATTCATAGCCGGACAGTTTCTTGTCAGCATAAGCGGAAGTCTGCCTGCACTTATAATGCCGACGGGCATTTTCCCGCCAAGCTCCGCTATCTGATCTAAAGTAAGCTCAAAGGAAAGCTCACAGTCCGTCATTCCCTTTGACTCAAAAAAGCTGAGAGTCTCTGTATTGGCGACATTCAGACCAAATCCTCCGTGAACCTCCATCCCAAGCTTTCCCGCCATTTCTATAACGGCAATATTATTTGCAAGTACTTCATTTATCCCAAGCTTCTGTGCACGTTTCATGCGCTCGAAAACGATATCTTCTATACAGAACATACCCCTCGGAACATCCAGAGCGACCGCAAAGCCCCTGTCCATGATCTCTTCAAGCTTTTTATCAAGAAGTGTACACGGAACATAAATAAGCTCGCTGTCAAGAAATTCATCGGGGATATCATCATCTGTAAACCTTACTCTGTATCTGTCCGGACGAATGTTTTTTCTTGTCCCGACAGGATTTTTTTCTATGCCGGAAAATTTCACTGAATCCGGCTTTTCTCTTTCAGCGGAAAGAGAATCCAGACATTCATTCCTCATTGCATTAAGCGCAGAAGCCGGCAGCATAAGACCCTCATCAATTTCACACTCAAGCTTATTGAGAATATATGGCGTACCGCCTGTCTTTGACAGACTTTTTTCACAGCGAATCCTGTCAAGCGGCGCAGTTCTTGCTTTTTCAGGTACGGCGCCCTCTGCACTTGCCTTATTCCCACGATCGTCAGTTACTTTTAAAACTGTTTTTTTGCCTTCCGTTACGGATAAATTGAAATCTACAGGTATATGCTGTCTTTCATTTTTATACAGCTGATGTATGCGTCCAAAGATACGGCTGTCCGCCGCTTCAACATTTTCCTTTGAACGGACGCCAAACATCTCAACACCTGTTTTTCCCTGATAATAGCCATCTGTAAATCCCGAACGGGAAAATACAGATCTCAGCATATCCATTTTATCATCAGAAACAGTCCCGCTGTCAAGACTTTCCCTGCAAGCAGCAACTGCCGCCGCAACGTATTCCGGACGCTTCATACGTCCTTCTATCTTTGCGGACGATATGCCCATCTCTTCAAGCTCCCTGAGATGCCCGATCACCGACAGATCTTTAAGACTGAGATCATGCCCTGTTCCGCCCTTTACCATAAACGGCAAACGGCAGGGCTGGGCGCAGCCTCCTCTGTTTCCGCTTCTTGAACCGAGCATTGCGCTGAAATAGCATTGTCCGGATACGCTCATGCACAATGCACCGTGAACGAATACCTCAAGCTCCACGGGACAGTCACGGGCTATTTCCTCAATTTCCTTTTTTGAAAGCTCTCTTGACAGAACGACTCTTGTAAGCCCCATCTTATACAGATATTCCACACCCTGTCTTGTATGGACAGAAAGCTGGGTCGAGCCGTGTATCGGCATATCGGGTGCAGCTCTCCTTACCATTGAGATAAGTCCGATATCCTGCATGATAAGAGCATCCACACCGATATCACAGGCAGTTTCAATAAGCCTTAATGCGCTGTCTGTCTCATCATCATGCACTATGATATTGCAGGCAAGATGTACGGCTGTGCCGTTTTTGTGACAGTATCTTACCGTTTCTCTCAGCTGTTCATCATTAAAATTATGTGCGGAGCTTCTTGCGCTGAATCGTGACGCTCCGATATATACGGCGTCCGCACCTGCACGGACTGCGGGCTGTATACAATCTATTCCGCCGGCGGGCGCAAGTATTTCAAGTGATCTTTTCATGATTTTCTTTTCCTGCTGCCAAAATATGCAGTTGTCTGTGAGCCTTCATCCTCCGCCTCTTCCGTTTTCGATCTGCGCACAGCCTTTACTGCCGCAGATAACGGCGATGGGTCTATTATCCTTGACTGCTCGCCAAGACGCTTGCGAAGTGTTTCTATATCCTTTTTAAGCTTTTCATTTTCTCTTTCGGCTTCTTCACAGGCACTGCGGTATTTTGCAGCCTCATTAAGATATTCCTTTATCTGTATGCGAAGACGGTCGGCATCCTCTTCCGATTTAGCTAAATTGTCGCAGGTATTCAGCGCTGCAAGCATTACAGCAGAATTAGCCGAAAGACCGGGCGCAGCCCTTCTTACAGCATTTATCTCCGCATTGAGTCTGTCTGCAATACTTCTTGTATAGTCCTCGCTTTCAACACTTACGACCGTAAAGCGTGTGCCGGCGATCTCTATTTTAATCTTATTCTTGCTTTTGCCATCCATGTGATTCACACCTCTTGAATTTGTTCCTTTTATTTAGTTACATAGTTAGCGGTGGATTTGCTGATTTGCTTGGAGAGAATTAAAGCCCATAACTTATAACTGATTACTATTATAATACATTTTTGACGATTATAAAAGGCATAATACAAAAATTATTAAGAAAATGCTTATTTATTTTTATGACCTTTTGCGGTATGTAAATAATTGGCCAAAAATATTTTATAGTATTTATTGAACAAATAATAAAAATATAGTATAATAATCATTAACATCGGTTTATTCCTGATGAAATTCATTTACGGGATATGAAAGGAGACTATAATGATGAAAAAATTTATAAGAAAAGCTTTATCGCTGACACTTTGCGCCGTACTTACAGGAAGCGCGGCATTAGCCCTGAACAACATAGCAGCCTATGCCGAAGATGAAAATGAGCTTCCGGTCATAAACATCACAGATGATGTGGAAGTCACAAAGATAAAACTGAATACAACTGAACTTGCAGTCGGAAAAGGCAGAACAGCTGTACTTACAGCAGTGATATCTCCCGCTGATGCTACCGACAAGACATTGACATGGTATTCAAGCGATAAGACAATTGCAACGGTCAAAAACGGTGTTGTTTCGGGCATTGCTCTCGGCTCCTGTAAGATCTATGCAAAAAGCAGCAACGGTATCAAAGCAACCTGTACTGTAAAGGTATTCCCTGCGCTCAACAATACATCCGTCATAAACAGT
Source organism: Ruminococcaceae bacterium UBA2806 (assembly GCA_002351795.1). Taxonomy (GTDB): domain Bacteria; phylum Bacillota; class Clostridia; order Oscillospirales; family Acutalibacteraceae; genus UBA1213. Next base: position 46,932 of record DEHG01000001.1, read on the forward strand.
GATATTGTTCAGATAGGAGATAAGGTAAGAGTCTCTGCAAGCGCAAACGGAGGCGAAGGCGCATATACCTATGCTTACTATTATAAGAGAAGCACTAATACCAAATGGAACGTTCTCGGTACTGAATTCGGAACGACTTCAAGCGTTGCTTTTGAGCCTTCGGCTGAGGCAAGCTATGATGTAAAGGTCATAGTAAAGGACGGAAACGGTCTTACTGCGGAAAAGCTTTTTACGGTAAAGGCTGTCAAGGAGCTTGCTTTGACCAATGTTTCGGTCGTAGGAAGAGAGAAGATCAAATTAGGTACAGCTATCCCCATGATAGGAAAGGCTGTCGGAGGAAAAGCGCCTTATACTTATTCATTCTATTTCAAGAGAAGCACAAATGAGGTATACAAACTCCTCGGTCAGAAATTCACATCCAATGCATCGGCAAGATTCAAGCCTACCGCAGCAGGCACATATAATATCCGCATAGATGTCAAGGACAGCACAGGTAAAATTGAGCAAAAATACTTTGCAGCAACAGTAAAAGACGCATAAGTAAGACCCCAGGCACCGGACGGCAATAAAATAATATTGCTGTGACAGAAAAGCGAGGTAGATATTTATGAAGAGTAAGCTTTCAAGAAAAATTGCTGCACTATTGCTTGCGGCAATGATGACTGTTCCGGCTTTCAGCATGACTGCTGCCGCCGCAGAACCGACAAAACCAGAATATATTGACTATAATGCCTACGGAAACAGTACGTTTGTTAAAAATAATATGCCTGTGATAAAGGCGATAGCAAACGGAATGTTTGAGCATCAGGAATTTATCGGTATTTCTTCCTATAAGGTATCTTCATCTGATGCACAGGCACTTCATGATGCGGTCACAGCATTATATCCTGAATTGTTTTTTGTCGATCCTATATGGGGTATTTCCCGCAGCGGAGGATATCTTTCCATTATAAAACCTAAATATCTTTATGATAAGAACACATGCGACAGAATGCTTGATGAGTTCTATACAGAGGCAGATTATTATCTCGATCAGGTAAGTGGTGAGCTTTCAGTATGCAAGGATGATTTTTCAAAGGCAATGGTTCTTCATGACGAGCTTGTACTTGACGCAAACTATCAGCTTTACAATACATCTCAGTATACATTTATGATAGATAAGTACGGTCTGTGTGAAAACTATACCAAGGTATATGCATATCTTCTCAGTCAGGTAGGCATATACAGCGAAATAGTCGATTCTTCAGCAATGGGACATGAATGGATCAAGGTAAAGCTCGGAAATGACTACTATCTTGTGGACGTCACATGGGATGATCCGACTTATGACAGACCCGGACTTGTAAGCCACAAATATTTTCTTCTCAGCGATGCTGCGGATTCAAAGCTTGACAAACCGCATCACAGCTATTCAAACAACCACAGTTCAACTAATACAAAATATGACAATGCAAAATTCCATAATTTCAATTCAAAAATGTGCAAGCTCAGCGCAGATGATACCGTAGTCTATGCAGCAGATTCAGCTACATCAGCTATTGTAAAGTATAACTACATCACCGATACATCTACAAATGTCATTGACCTCAGCTCTGAAAAATGGTCAGACGGAGGCTACAGTTTCTGGGTCGGAGTGTTTACGGGAGCAGGCTGCTTTGACGGAAAGCTGTACTATAATACTCCGAATGCAATTTACTGCTATGATCCTTCTACAGGCTCAAAGACAAAAATTGCAGGAAACAGCTACAGCAATGAATATTACGGACTTCAGATCTCAGGAGATAATCTTTATGCGGTCGTCGCCTCAGATCCCAACACCACAGGAACAAAGGTATTTATTCAGCAGCTTGTCAAACAGGATGTGGCTGTGAACTCAGTCAGACTTGACAAAACATCACTTGATCTTAACATCGGAAATACAGCAAAGCTTACTGCCACAGTATCTCCGTCTGACGCTGCAAACAAGAATATCACATGGACGACCTCAAACAGTTCTGTTGCAACGGTAAAAGACGGAACTGTAACAGCAGTCGCAGCAGGCACGGCAACTATTACAGCAAGCTCCAACAATGGCAAGACGGCTTCTTGTACGGTAACAGTAACAGATCCTAACGTAGAAGTTACGGGTATAAGCCTGAATAAAACATCTGCAACAATAACAAAGGGCAGTTCACTTACTCTTACAGCAACGATCACCCCGTCAAATGCTACCGACAAAACTGTAACTTGGTCTACTGATAAGAGCTATGTTGCATCTGTTTCAAACGGAAAAGTCAATGCAAACAGTCCGGGTACCGCAACTATTACAGCAAAAACAAGCAACGG
>DEHG01000001.1:49269-56020 GCA_002351795.1 Ruminococcaceae bacterium UBA2806
ACCTGTACAATAACCGTAAAGGACCCAACCACTCCCCGGCTCAATAATACTTCTGTTATAAACAGTGATATAGTTCAGATAGGCGATAAAATAAGAGTAGCACCTTCTGCAAACGGCGGCAGCGGTCAGTACAGAAGCGCAGTTTACTATAAGAGAAGTACTGCTTCAACATGGAAAACGCTCGGCACTGAATTCGGAAATACATTTACGGCATCCAATTCAACAGTTGCTCTCCAGCCGACCTCAGAAGGAACATTTGATATCAAAGTAGTTATTAAAGACTCTGATGGAGCCATTGCGGAACAATTCTTTACGGTTGATGTTGTAGAAGAGCTTGAGCTTACAAATGTTTCTGTAATGGGAAGATATACTGTAAAGCTCGGCACAGCCATTCCGTTGATCGGCAAGGCTGTCGGAGGCAGCGCACCTTACACATATTCCTTCTATTTCAAGCGCAGCACAAATACAAACTGGAAGCTCCTGGGCGAAAAATTCACCGACAAGGCAAGCGCAAGATTCAAGCCGACTGCAAAAGGTACTTACGATGTCCGCATTGATGTAAAAGACAGTGATGGTTCAATAGTTAAGAAATACTTTACTGCAACCGTTAAATAAATTCAGGAGGTAAACGCAATGGATGAAAAAGAGATGATACTTGACGCAATGAAAAAGGCAGGCGAGCCGCTGAATGCAGGCAAGATAGCCGAGCTTACAGGTCTTGACCGCAAGGTCGTTGACAAAACTATGACAGCAATGAAAAAAGACGGCTCTATCGTATCTCCTGTAAGATGCAAATGGCAGCCGGCAGAATGATACAGCATCAAATTCTAAGCAGTGATCTTCATTAGTCTATCTATTGTCACAAATCCTATAATGAAAACACTGCCTGAGTATCACATTGATTATTCCTGACATATAAAAAACAACCACTGCCTACCCTTACAGGTACAGCAGTGGTTGTGTTTTTATAACAGTGCAGTTTTTTCAGAAACATTATAATAAATAATAACCGTATAACTGATGTTATACCGACAGCTGAGTTTTATAACCTCACCGGACAATACTGATCCAGACATACAAAACCCTATGCAGGAACATTTGTCAAGTTGACGACATTTTCGCAATTGTTATCAGGCATCACGCACAACGATGATAAAGCTTACTTCATCGACAAAGAAATACGTCCTTTTTCAACGTCTACTGACAGGATCCGTACCTTTACTACATCACCGATGCTGAGAACATCTGAGGGATGCTTTATTCGCTTTTCGCTTATCTCTGATACATGTACAAGTCCGTCCTGATGTACGCCGATATCAATGAATGCACCGAAGTCTATAACATTGCGGACAGTTCCCATGATCTCCATTCCCTCTTTGAGGTCTTTTATATCAAGAACATCTGTCCTCAGAAGCGGCGGGGGAAGCTCATCTCTGGGGTCACGTCCCGGCTTTGCAAGCTCCTTTATAATATCTGTCAGTGTGGGTACACCAACACCTGTCTGTGCGGATATATTTTCAAGTCCTATTTTCCTTGCCTTTGCGTCAAGTCCGCTTAAATTATTGTTCCTGATATCATCAGGCGTAAATCCGCAAAGGTCAAGCAGCTTCTTTGCAGCGTCATAGGATTCGGGATGGACGGCTGTATTATCAAGCGGATTTTTGCTTTCAGGAACACGCAGGAAGCCTGCACACTGTTCAAATGCCTTTGGTCCCAGCTTGGATACCTTTTTAAGCTCGGCACGGGACTTGAACGATCCGTTTTCCTCACGGTAGGCTACAATATTACCCGAAACAGTTTTTGTTATGCCTGCGACTCTTGAAAGCAGGGCGGGAGATGCGGTATTAAGGTCTGCGCCTACGGTGTTTACACAGTCCTCAACAACACCGTCAAGAGCTTCACTCAGGCGCTTCTGCGGCATATCATGCTGATACTGACCGACGCCAATTGCCTTCGGCTCTATCTTTACAAGCTCGGCAAGCGGATCCTGCAGACGTCTTGCGATCGAAACTGCGCTTCTAAGGGTCAGATCAAGGTCGGGCATTTCTGAGGCGGCAAGCTTTGATGCGGAATAAACGGATGCGCCCGCTTCGCTTACTACCATATATGATACCTTATCATCTATTTCACCGATACATTCTGCGGTAAACATCTCTGTCTCCTTAGAGGCAGTTCCGTTGCCTATTGCGATTATTCCCGCATGATATTTATGTATCATTGATTTTAATGTATCCTTTGACTTTTCTATCTGCGCCTTGCTGTGCGTCGGGTAGATGACAGCAGTATCAAGCACACGCCCCGTTTCATCAACTACAGCCAATTTACATCCTGTTCTGTAGCCAGGGTCAAGTCCGATTGCCTTATAACCTTTTACAGGCGGCTGCATGAGAAGATTCCTCAGATTGAGCGCAAACAAGCCTATAGCCTGCTCGTCAGCTTTTTCGGTAAGCTCGTTTCTTATCTCGTTTTCAAGTGACGGAAATATAAGGCGGGAATATGAATCCTCAATTGACTTTCTGACAAGCTGTGAACATTCGCCTCTGCCCTTTACAAAGAGCTTTGCAATGCTTGCAGTGCAGCTTTCAGTGGAAATATCAAGAGTGGTTTTGAGAAAGCCTTCCTTTTCGCCTCGGTTTATGGCAAGCACCCTATGACCTGCTATTTTTGAAACAGGCTCGCTGAAATCATAATAATTCCTGTATACACTGTCTGTTTCAGGGTCGCTTGCCTGTGTACGCAGAACGGCATAGGAACGGAATATCTTTTTAAGTCCTTTTCTAATAGAAGCGTTGTCAGAAATATTTTCAGCGATTATATCCATAGCGCCCTGTATTGCGTCCGCAGTTGTTTCTACGCCCTTTTCTGCGTCAACAAAGGCGGCTGCGGCTTCTTCGGGAGATATATTATCCTGAGCCATTATAATATCGGCAAGTCCTTCAAGACCTTTTTCCTTTGCAACGGAAGCTCTTGTTTTTCTCTTAGGACGGAAAGGACGGTAAATATCCTCAAGCTCTGCAAGTACCTCAGCCTTTGCAAGCGCTGCGGAAACCTCATCTGTCATTTTTTCCTGAGCGTCGATAAGATCATAAACCTCCTGACGGCGTTTGTCGAGGTTACGCAGATATTCAAGCCTTTCGCTTATGGAACGTATTGTCTGGTCGTCAAGCGTACCATGCATTTCCTTACGGTAACGGGCTATAAACGGTATTGTATTGCCCTCATCAAGCAGGTTAATTATATTCTGAGCGTATTCGGGTTTTATGGAAAACTCGGACGCTAATTTTTCTGAGTAATTCATTAAATTATGATCCTTTCTGTTTTTGTGTTAAAATCGAAGCTTATTAATAAGAGAACGGGAAAGATTCTTCTCTTCCAAGTGAACGGACGATCAGCAGATAATCATTGCCGCCATTTCCCTTGCTCTTTATATCAAAGGTGCCGTTATTGTTTGCGGCTGACTGTTTTTTTACAGCAATAATGCCGTAGTTGCTGTATACGTCAAGGAAGATGTAACCGGGTTTCTCGGACGGCGCCGGTGAAAGGATAGTTCCTGTTCTGTATTCCGCAACAAGAAACTCCTGTCCTTCATTTATTGAGGGATTATTATTATGATTCACTGATATAAGGTTATATACCTTATATGACGGCATAAGTATTTCACATATTGACAAAACGATCAAAAGAATGCCGACTGCCGATAATACCCCTGTCCAGAGCTTGTTGTTTTCTTTTACATCCATTCTTTTTGCTGCCTTGTCGCTTATTATCATTCCTGTTATCATAAGTAAAAGCGGAATTATGAACAAAAAAGAGAGATAACTCGATACAAATGTTCCGCCAAGAACCAATTCAATATGCAAAAGCTGTCGAGCCGCAAATAACAGCAGATACAGCGTCATAAACCATGTGCCGATATCATACAGCAGTCTGCCCTTGCGGTAGCTTTTGTCTTTTTTCAGAGCTGCTTTTTTATCGGCTTCTGATTTTATTTCAGTAGTTCCGGGCTGTTCGTCAGATGTCTGAGGGACGGCTGCCTCCTCCTTTATTTCCTCTGTGTTTTTCTTTTCTTCTTCCATTATAATACCTCCAGTGTTATTATTTCATATTAAGAAGCATTTGAACAAGCGTACATACTCCGAAAATTACCGGCTGGTGTAAAAGATATATAAGAAGCGAATATCTGCCGATAAATGCAAGCGGTTTGACATGGCTTCTATATGTAAATTTCGGCAGCTTTTTATTTACTGCAAGACGACCGAAAAACGTTCCCGCAAAAAACAGGAAAAGCCACGGCAGAAGCGGGAAGAAATCTCCGGATGTAAATTCGCTGTTTATGAAACCAAGCGGATACAAAAAATCTGTCATATACCATTCTGAGGGAAGCTTCATTTCCCATAAAAACGGTATCTCTATACTGCCTGTTGTGACGGGGAGCGTGAGGACAAAAAGAATTACATTTAACGAAAAGCCTATCCACAGTGGAATGACCTTCAGTATCCCTGAAAGAAGTCCGTACAGCATCATGCATATCGAAAGCATATGCAGTATTCCGAAGCGTATGGCACTTTGTTCCCCAACGGCAAAAAACGATACTAACGTAACGATATAGGCAATAAAAAACAATCTTGCACCACGGTCAATATTTGAGTGACTAAGGTTGGACGCAATACCCGATATAACAATAAAAATTCCGGCAAAATACGGCCCTATCGGATACAATATATGTATGATATCACGTCCCCACTGCCAGTCGAAAAAGTAACCCACCGTATAGAATGTATGGTAGCAGACCATAAATAACAGAGCGAATCCTCTCAGCTCGTCTATCAAATGGATCCTGCCCTTGTGTACAGTCTTTGGTGCAGGTTTTTCCTGCTGAGCTTCCTCGGGCATATTCTGTTCCTCCTCAAAAAAATAATAAGCCTTCATAGCGATACTGCCTTTCAGCAAACGGGATAAACCGCCTGCGTCACCATCGTTATTTAACAGTTATGATTATAAATCACCGGATATAATGCATAACAGAGTTGAGCCATTTATCTGCCACTCCGTCTTGAAGCCGTATACCATTACCGGCAAAGTCATTAACCCAGCGCAGCCTCCGAAAGCCATTTCAGGCATCTGACGAAAGATATAAAGGGAAATTCTGTGCAGTATCGTCAGCTTAACAAAAACAATGAAATAATAATAATGTCATTCCGAGAAGCAAAAGCAATGAAGAATCTTTTCTTTATAATAAAGAAAAAAACAACTGTTAAAACGACTGAAAATATGTTATAATTTATTATATCAGTAATTGATGATTTTATCAAGGGAAAAGAAAGAGGTTTTGTAAATGAAAGATCTTAAAAACGGTTTAAAAAATGAAGTCATTGCAACGGCGGATGAAAACAGACTCGCTGTTAATATGGGCAGCGGTACTTTGCCGGTCCTTGCAACTCCCGCTGTTGCTGCGCTTATGGAAAAAGCAGCCTGTGAGCTTGTGCAGCCCTATCTTGATGACGGCATTACAACTGTCGGAACAATGATAAATATAGAACATCTTAAAGCAACACCCTGCGGCGCAGAAATAAGGGCTGAGGCAGTCCTTATTGAAACAGAAGGACGAAAATATGTATTTGCACTTGAAGCATATGACAGCGCAGGACTGATCGCAAAGGGTACACATGAACGCTTTGCCGTAAAAGCTGACCGCTTTATGGAAAAAACAGAACAAAGGATAACAAAATGAATTCAGTTTTAGATCATATTTCTGATATGCTGCCATTTTTTCTTTTTTCTGTTCCCGTGATCATTTTGTCACGGATCATTTCGATAAAGCAAATGAGAAAAAAGAATATCAACACCACGATCCATCATGAGATCGGCGTGATATTGTTCCTTATTTTTATAGCAGGGCTTTTGTCACAAACAATAATCCCGAGATCGAATGAAGGAATGACCGGTATTGATATCGAAAATTTTTCGGAATTTTTTATAGTCAACCTTATTCCGGGCAAAACATTCATGTCGGATATCAGTCAGATGCAAAATGGTAATTTTGATATTTTTCTGATTTTCTTTATCGGAAATATAGTTATGTTTATTCCTGTCGGATTTGCCGTTCCGCTTTTATGGAGAATGCCGATAATAAGGGCGTTTTTTGCAGGAGCAGTATTGTCCCTGCTGATAGAGCTGATACAGCTGCCGCTGCCGAGATGTACGGATATTGACGATCTCATTCTTAATTCTGTCGGAGGAATAATAGGAACGCTTTTATTTCTGATTGTGCGAAAGATCTTCCCGAAGTTTACAGATCAGTTCAGGGTGAAGGCTTGCGGATAACATAAGAAATTATTTTTCACTGACTATTACCGATAACGCTTTGCGGATAATAATGTGAAAGGATCTCCTTGTATCCTGCGCCGCTTTGCGCCATGCTCTGAGCGCCGTACTGACTCATGCCGACGCCGTGACCGCAGCCCCTTACCATGAATATAAACATTCCGTCATTATAGCTTATTTCAAAATTTGCGCTGCGCAGATCAAAGGCTTTTCTTATATCCGAGCCTGTAAAAGTTTCTGTGCAGATATTGATTTTTCTGACCGTACCCGAAACTGTACGGTCAATTTTTTTTATATAGCTTTCGGGATTACCTGAAAAAGTAATGTCATCGGATATTTTTCTTATTCTGCTCCGGAATTCATCGGCAGTAAATCGTGGGTCTGTAAGATAATCCGGCGCATAGATATCACCGGGGCTGGGAACGGC
>DEHG01000001.1:56129-56829 GCA_002351795.1 Ruminococcaceae bacterium UBA2806
CCGCTGCTGTCTGTAAGTATCTGTCCATAAACAGAATCACATATGCTGCGGATCTTTTTCATTGTATCGTCATATTCATTTCCCCATTTTTCACGCCGCATTTCATCACTCAGATAAAACTGCCCTATACTCAGATCGGCTGAAAAATCTGCGCCTTTCATTTCAGGGTCGGGAGACTGGCGCTGGATAAGCCTTTTTCGTGTGAAGAATGTATATGTTGCAACAGCCTGAGCTTTCAGGGCTTCCGTTTCAAAATATGGCGGCATTTCATAGGAAAGCGCACCATATAAAAATTCCTTATCATCTATTGCCGAAACATTTCCGTCAGCGGTATTGAGGATAAGAAAAGAGTTTTCATGATCCTGCGGTACGAATGAAACCGTCATGCTGTCTGCGGCAGCGGAAGGAAACTCCTGAACCGATATTACAGGCACTGCCGCAAGTACAAGGAACACTGTTATAAAAAGTATAATCAGTTTTTTCATGATGCACCTCCNNGCTTTTTTACTTACGTTCAGGAAAAGATCTTATTCAATGTACATTGAAGTAACTCACGCAGACACACACTTGGCAATAAAGCAGCAAAAGATGAAAAATATTAACACATTGCACATTGACCAGTAAGTAACTCACGCAGGCAAGAAAGCAGTACTTAACCAATCAGAGCGAAACGCAGTGTAGCGAACCATGCGTTATGGGT
>DEHG01000001.1:56878-65039 GCA_002351795.1 Ruminococcaceae bacterium UBA2806
GTCCAGCGTCACGCTGGCGCGTTGCGGCGCCGGCGTCACGCCGGGCATCGGTTTTTTTCTTGACATATTGGTGTAAAAAGGGTAAAATATATCATGTATCAGTAGGTCATTATCGCTTTACTGATATTCGTTAAAATGAAAAGAGGTATGTAAAATGGCAGATACAGTCGTTTTTGACGATAAGCTTACTGAGCTTTGTGATGAATACAGAAGATATAACGGCTTTAATTCAAATGATTATCTTACATATGGTGTAAAACGAGGACTCAGAAATCCTGACGGTACCGGCGTCATGGCGGGACTTACCAACATATGTAACGTTCACGGTTTCCTTATGGCGGACGGTGAAAGAATTCCTGATGAGGGTAAACTTACCTACAGGGGTTATGACGTTAATGATATTGTCAACGCCTGTGTGCAGGAAAACCGCTTCGGTTATGAGGAAACAGCCTGGCTGCTGCTTTTCGGAAGTCTGCCCGATGAAAAACATCTTAAAAGGTTTAAGGAAATACTCGGTCATTACAGAGAGCTTCCCCATAATTTTGCGGAGGATATGATAATGAAACTCCCTTCAAGGGATATAATGAATAAGCTCGCACATTCTGTTTTGGGTCTGTATACATTTGACGAAAATCCTGATGATACATCTCTTGAAAACAGTATGAGACAGGCTATACAGCTTCTTGCCTGTCTGCCTACTATAATGACCTATGCTTATCAGGTAAAGCGCAGAGCCTTTGATAAGGAAAGTATGTTCTTCCATCCGGTCGATCTTTCACTTTCAACAAGCGAATCAATATTGAGAGCGCTCAGGGCTGATATGAAATTTACGGATTCCGAGGCAAAGCTGCTCGATCTCTGTATGATACTCCATGCCGAACACGGCGGCGGTAATAACTCCACCTTTGCGGCAAGAGTTCTGTCCAGTTCGGGTACGGATATATATTCCGCAATAGCTGCGGCAATAGGCTCGCTTAAAGGTCCCCGTCACGGCGGCGCTAATCTCAGAGTCCGTACAATGATGAATGCGCTGAAAGAGAAAGTTAAGGACTGGACTGATGAGGATGAAGTATATAATTATCTTGCAGCTATAATCCGCAAGGAAAAGGGCGACGGCACAGGGCTTATCTTCGGATTCGGTCATGCTGTATATACCCTGTCAGATCCTCGTGCAGTCATTCTTAAAAGAACCGCTGCAAAAATTGCTGAAGAGAAAAATATGACGGCTGAGTTTGATCTGTATAAGCTTGTCGAAAAGCTTACTCCGAAAGTAATGAGAGAGGTAAAGGGCAGCTCTAAAGTAATATGCGCTAACGTGGATTTTTATTCCGGTTTTGTATATGATATGCTCGGTATACCCAGCGATATGTTTACTCCCCTGTTTGCAGTTTCAAGAATTGCAGGCTGGAGCGCACACAGAATGGAGGAAGTAACCTACGGCGGAAGAATAATCCGTCCCGCTTACCGTTCAATGGTGCGAAGCAAACCGTATAAGCCGCTTGCCGAAAGAGTTGACTGAAATACAGCCGTTCTGTCGGCTTATCATAATAATATAATGAAGGAGATCTGCATATGAAAATAAATAAGCTCTGGATCCCTATGATATTATTCGGTATCATAGGAGGCGCCGCTAAGATATGTGATACAATGTTCAATGTCAACGGTGTTGGATTTATTGTCAATTCCGATATATGCTCCGCTGCATTTATAGCGTCAATCGTTCTTGTCTGGCTTATCGGTGTAATTATGCTGTTGGCGGACAGAAAGGTCGAGGTAGAACTTACCCCGCCGAAAAGCAAGGCAACAGGATTTTTCGGATTCATTTCCGCTGTTTCTATTCTTGGCTCCGGTATCATTTCGCTGTTTTCACTCGGTAATACAGATTGGGCAGCAGGTACTATAATAATTATTATACTTGGTATACTCGGCGGTCTAGTGATGCTTTATGAATCCTGTGTTTCCTTTACGGGTCATAACGGAATGACAAAAATGCCGCTGGCAACGCTTTTCCTTCCCGCATGGGCTTGCGGAAGACTTATCAGTCTGTTTATCCAGTATTCAAAGGTTTCTATCCATGCAACTGAAATGTTCGATGTTATATCGGTAACATTCCTTATGCTTTTCCTGTTCTATCAGGCAATGCTTTTTGCTGAAATCGGTCCGAGAACAGCAGTAAGAAGATCTGCGCTTTACGGTATATGCTATGTGATGTGCGGACTTATCACAACTGTAGATATACTGATAAAGATGTTCTCCCCTACGCCGGAAACAGGAGGAATAGATGTATTTGTAGTTGAGCCTACGCTTGGCAGAATTCTTATCTGTGTGACCGATCTGGCATTTGTATTCTATGCCGCATCATTTGTAATAAGCAATGCAAGAAATGCTGTACTTGACAGGTTTGACGAGGATGATGAATATGATGATCCCGAATTCCTCGGCGCAATTTCCGAGGATCACTCAAAGCCTGCTCCCCAAGAACCCGTAAAGAAAAAAAGCAAGGCTAAAAAACCCGAAAAGCCTGCTGCAAAACCGAAGCCCGTAATCCGATTTGAGGATGAGGATGAATATGAAGACGAGTACGCGCAGGAGGACACAAAATCGTTCGGAGGACTAAAAATCGAGGATGAATACGAATATGATAAGCCCGAAGACACTGTGATCTCTGAGGAGAAGCCCGTATCCGTAAATACGCCAAAAGAAAGCGACGTATATATGTTTGAGGACAGTCAGGAGGATTATGACGAGATCTTCCGTATGCTGGACGAAATGGGAAGTAATGATGAATAATGTATAATATAAACCGGAGATGCTGTACTGTTTGTACGGCGGCTCCGGTTTTAGCTTTTACCTGAATCAGTGAAGATCTGAAAATAAAAACGTTCCAAATAATAATTACGACCATATCAATGAACATTTTCCGGACGGTATGTTCAGATTTGAAAAAGAAATGCCTGCAAAAGTGTAAATAATTAATATTTCTGCGACTGAATAATTAAAAATCACTTGACAAACTCATGAGAAAAAGGCACAATATAATATATGGTCAGGGAAACAATGGATAAACGGCAATTGTAAGCATATAATTATGTAACCGGATCCCCGATCATTTATTTTGAAGGAGAGATAAAAATGGTAAAATTATTGGAATTGCTTGGCAGAAATGCAGATTTCACTCCTGCGGAGCTTTCTGCTATGCTCGGAAAAAGTGAAGATGAAGTAAAAAAAGAAATAGAAGAATATAAGGAACAGGGTATTATCAAAGGCAATAAGGCTATAATCGACTGGGGCAGAGTTCCGGATGCGGAAGTAAGAGCTATTATTGAGCTTAAAGTTACTCCAAAACCCGAAACAGGCTTTGATGAAACAGCCGAGATAGTTATGTCATATGACAATGTTGAAAGCGTTTATCTTGCAGCTTCATCAAGATATGACCTTATAGCTCTTGTAAAGGGCAGCACTATTCAGGAAATTGCCGAATTTGTTTCAAAAAGGCTTTCCACGCTTGAAAATGTAATAGGTACTGCAACAAGCTTCGTGCTTAATACATATAAGCAGGATAATGCTATCTTCGGCAATAATGATGAGGAAGACGAACAAAGGAGTATGATACTGTGATGGATTATTCCCGATTACTTAATGATAAGGTACAGGAGCTGAAACCTTCAGGTATCAGACGTTTTTTCGATATTGCAAATGAAATGGATCATGTTATATCCCTGAGTATCGGTGAGCCGGATTTTACTACCCCATGGCACGTCCGTCAGGAGGGAATAGAATCACTCAGAAGAGGCCGTACATGGTATTCCCCTAATAAAGGCTTTGCCGAGCTGAGAAGCCAGATATCTAACTATTATGCAAGACGCTTTAATGTTGAATATGATCCCGATACCGAAATACTTGTTTCTGTCGGCGGCTCGGAAGCTATCGACCTTTGCATACGGGCTATCGTTCAGGAGGGTGACGAAGTTCTTATCCCCCAGCCGTCATTCGTATGCTATGAACCAATGACGATAATGGCTGACGGAACGCCTGTTGTTATCAGAACAAAGGCTGAAAATGAATTCAGGCTTACCGCTCAGGAGCTTGAAGCGGCTATTACTCCAAAGACAAAGCTGCTTATCCTGCCTTTCCCGAATAACCCCACAGGTGCTGTCATGAGAAGGGAGCATCTTGAGGAAATTGCAAAGGTAATTGAAAAGCATAATATTCTTGTTCTTTCGGATGAGATATACGGCGAGCTTACCTACGGAAAGGAACGCCATGTAAGCTTTGCGGATATAAAGAATATGAAAGAACGCACGATAGTTGTCAGCGGCTTTTCAAAGGCGTATGCTATGACAGGATGGAGACTCGGATATGCTCTCGGACCCGAGCCTGTTATCACACAGATGACAAAGCTTCACCAGTATGCTATCATGAGCGCACCTACAATGGCTCAGTATGCCGCTATTGAAGCGCTTAAACACGGTGATGCGGATATTGAAAGAATGAGAGAAGAATATGATATGAGAAGGCGTCTTATTGTGGACGGCTTCAATAAAATGGGACTTACCTGCTTTGAACCCGAGGGCGCATTCTACTGTTTCCCGAGCATACAGATCTCAGGCAAATCGAGTGAGCAGTTCTGCGAGGAGCTTATCTACGATCAGCACGTTGCTATTGTTCCGGGTACTGCCTTTGGCGAATGCGGCGAGGGCTTTGCAAGAGTTTCATATTCATATTCTCTGAACCATATAAAAGAAGCTCTTAAACGTATTGATAAATTCCTGTCAAAGCAATGAAAGAGAGGTAGGACAAAATGAAAATGACGGTGCAGTCGCCCGCCAAGATAAACCTGTTTTTGGATATTACAGGAAAAAGAAATGACGGTTATCATCTGATAAATACAGTGATGCAGTCGGTTTCTCTGTCTGATGATGTAACTGTTGCCCTCGATCAGGACGGACAGGGTATCACTCTTTCATGCAGCAGAGATGATATTCCCTGTGACAGCTCCAATACCGCATATAAAGCGGCTGAAAAATTCTATGAGCATACAGGTCTTCCCATGGGCGGAGTAAACATAAAGATAAAAAAACGCATACCGTCCGGCGCAGGAATGGCAGGAGGAAGTACAGATGCAGCAGCAGTTCTGTACTGTCTGAACGAGCTTACGGGGGCTGGTCTGTCAAAAGAGGAGCTTGCAGAAATAGGCGAACAGGTCGGCGCTGACGTTCCGTTCTGTGTTTACGGAGGCACGATGTCCGCAGGCGGTATAGGCACGATTCTTAGTCCCCTGCCCGATATGCCGTCATGCGAAATTGTAATAGTTATGCCTGATTTCAGGATCTCCACAAAGGAAGCCTATGAAAGATCTGACAGCATAGGCTATGACGAGCCGAAAAGCATGGAGCCTGTATCAAGCGCAGTATGCAGCGGAAATGTTTCCGGAATAGCAAAGGCACTTTATAATAAATTTGAAGAGGTTGCGGATATCCGTGAGATAGACGATATCAAGTCCATGATGAAGCAAAGCGGCGCACTGGGCGCTCTGATGACGGGAAGCGGCTCGGCTGTATTCGGTATTTTTGATGATGAAGATAAAGCTGATGAATGTAAGAGCAGGCTTTCTGAAAAGTATAACGAGATATTTATTGTTCATCCTGTCCCGAACGGTCCGTCTCAGATAGTTCACGGAAGAATTATCGGTTCGCTGCTCAAGTAAAAATACTTCCGAGCCACTCCAGTACTTTGAATTTAACAATATATTTATCACTTTGGGTAACGATATCGGTTTCGTTTTTATTTAAAGCGGAACCGATATTTTTTTCTGCTGACGGTATGCATACGGCGGGATAAAGCACACACCACCAGTTATGCCCCTGACCTTTGCCGATAACGATCCTGAGAGCGTCATATTCTCCTGCGGGAAGGGTAAAGTCACGGTACACCCTTGTATCAAAATGCATTTTTGTGATATAGACTTCGATATCCTGATCCTTGCCCTCTGTTTTTACGGTTTCAAGGGCTTTTTCCCGTATTTCGGGCAGATGACTTCGGGCGGCGTTTATCGCCTCCTCCTTTGTGCTGCACCAGGCAAATAATTCATCCGTAAGGGCAATTATTCTGTCACGGACACGCAGCTTTATTGCCTGATCTTCCCTGCTGTCCGAATTTGCTATTATATGAAAGCGCAGTATCCTGTTACCGATATCCTCACAGGCAGCGCAGAAGCCTGTCATTGAAAGCAGTCCGCATATTATTACGGCGCAGGAAAGCGAACGCAGGGCAAGCTTTATATTTATAGCGCTTATAATATCTGCGGGCAGGGACGAAAGCTTTTTGAACTGTTTTCTGATATTATCCGGAATACTCATAAAAAAACCCCCATACAAATCATCTATGATCTGAGTATGGGCAAAAAATAAAATAATATTCAATTTGAAAAGACTTGTTTTCATCCGTGAATCTGATCCGAGCTTATGACATTTGTCCGCCGGTTTACAACATTTAGGTCTTGATTTTTTTCAAATGTTATGTTATAATTCTATCTATAAGAAATCAGGAGGCTTAGCTCAGCTGGTTAGAGCGTCTGCTTGACATGCAGGAGGTCGCTGGTTCGAGTCCAGTAGTCTCCATAAATGCCCGACATTGTTCCTCGGGCTGTACGATCAATGAATAGTGAAGAATGAATAATTGATATCCGGGTCTGTCCGACATTTCCGTATTATTCATTTTTCACTATTCTTTTTTAGAGCTGCATTTTTTTAAACGAGAGAGTGATAATATCATGAATATTTCAGATAAAAATATTGACGGCGGAAAAGCCTTCGATTTTGGCAGGACATCCGTGGATTATGCAAAATACCGTGATATATACCCAGATGAATTCTATCAAAGGATAATCTCACGAGGACTGTGTATAAAAGGACAAAAAGTGCTTGATATCGGTACAGGAACAGGCGTACTGCCGAGAAATATGTACAGATACGGCGCAGAATGGACAGGGACGGATATCTCTGAAAATCAGATAGAAAAAGCAAAAGAGCTTTCGGCGGGAATGGATATAGACTATCTTGCCGTACCATCCGAGGAAATTGATTTTCCCGATAATTCATTTGATGTAATAACAGCCTGTCAGTGCTTCTGGTATTTTGACCATGAAACGCTGATGCCAAAGCTTTATCGTATGCTGAAAGCGGACGGTGCGATACTTGTCCTGTATATGGCCTGGCTGCCCTTTGAGGACAGTATAGCTGGCGAAAGTGAAAGACTTGTATTAAGATACAACCCATCCTGGACGGGCGCAGGAGAGACTGTACACCCCATATTGATCCCCGGATGTTATGATAAGCATTTTAGGCTTTCATATCATGAGGAATACAGACTCAGGGTTCCCTTTACCCGTGAAAGCTGGAACGGAAGAATGAAGGCGTGTCGTGGAATCGGCGCATCCTTATCGGAAAAAGAGATATCACTCTGGGAAAATGAAAGCATGGAGCTGTTATCAAAAATCGCACCGGAAAGCTTTGAGATACAACATTATGCAGCTATTGCAGAACTGAGAAAAAAATCGTAATAAAGCAAAAGACCTGCCGTGCCGCAACACCGCAGGTCAATTCTTTTCAGGGCTGATATATTCAGTACTGCATAAGAAAGGAATACAAATTACTGACGAGCCTCGATATAGTTTACAAGATCCTCAACTGTCTTTACCTTTTCAACATCCTCATCCGGAACCTCTACGCCGAACTCATCATCAATGTTCATAAGAAGGTCTACAACGTCAAGTGAATCTGCGCCGAGATCATTAACAATAGAAGTTTCCATTGTTATGTTGTCTTCCTCAACATCAAACTGCTCGCTCAGAATTGATTTTACCTTTTCAAATACCATAATAAAGTCCTCCTAAATAATTATATGCATAAAATTTGTGCCCGAAGCAGTATACCGTTTGCAAAAACAATAATTGTATGCTACAATAGCAAAGGATAATACATGACGGAAACACAAGTTTCTATATAAAATCTTATAAGTTATTTGCCTCTTTGTCAATATCAAATCCACAAATTTTTAATATTTTTTTATAAATTATAAAAATATTCAAAATTCAACATACATATTATAACGCTTTGTATAAAAATATACGACCTGATACTATAGGCAACCTCTAAAAACC
>DEHG01000001.1:65128-68285 GCA_002351795.1 Ruminococcaceae bacterium UBA2806
CAAGTTTTTAGAGATGCCCTATAGATCATTCACAGCTGTTATGGTGAGAGTTTTTATTCATTCTAATAATTATAGTTATCGGACAAAATAAGGGAGGAATATTTATGTCAGTAAGAAAATTCGCCGTGATCGGTCATCCCATCGGTCATACAATGTCTCCGTTTATACACAAAAGACTTTTTGAGCTTGCAGGGATATCCGGACAATATGGTATTATTGATATTGCGCCGCAGGAGCTTCCTGCAAGGATAAAGGAGCTTAACGAGCTTGCAGGCTATAATATAACCATACCAAACAAGCAGGCTATTATTCCATTCCTTGATTCCCTTGACCCCAAGGCGGAGCTGTACGGCTCTGTAAATACCGTCAGGAACGGCTCGGAAAGGCGAGGCTATACTACAGACCCTGACGGCTTTTTAAAAGCCCTGGAAGCCGCAGGGATACCGTTTCAGGGCGATATATGCATACTTGGAAGCGGAGGAGTTGCACGCACCTTTATGTACGAGGCTGCCCGTGCAGGATGCAATATCACAATAGCCGCACGATCAGAAGAATCCGCAAGACGTCTTGCTGATGAAGTCAGAAACAAGCTTATCGGCGCAAGTGTTTCCTGCTGTCTTATATCTGAGCTTGATCTTTATAATAAAGACTTTGACCTGCTGATAAACGGCACTCCGGTAGGTATGTTTCCCCATACAGAAAATATTCCTGTAAGTCATGATACGATAGGAAGAAGCAGATATGTGTTTGACGCTGTATATAATCCGCTTGAAACAAATCTTATCTTAAAGGCTAAAGGCATGGGAAAAACAGCTGTAGGCGGAAT
Source organism: Ruminococcaceae bacterium UBA2806 (assembly GCA_002351795.1). Lineage (GTDB taxonomy): Bacteria > Bacillota > Clostridia > Oscillospirales > Acutalibacteraceae > UBA1213. The sequence continues at coordinate 65,955 of DEHG01000001.1, forward strand.
GTCAATGCTTGTATGGCAGGCAGTCGCCGCCCATGAGATATGGGACGGCTCGCAGTACAGAAAAGAGGATATAGAGCAGCTTATTCTTGACAGCGCAAATGAAATGAAAAAAATATTCTGACAAACGGTGATGAAAATGAGACGTAAAAATATAATACTCTGCGGCTTTATGGGCTGCGGAAAATCAACAGTAGGCAGCCTGCTTGCACAAAAGCTCGGAATGTCGTTTATAGATATGGATAAATATATCGAGCGCAAAGAAAAAAAATCCGTATCCGCTATTTTTGCGGATTCGGGTGAGGGTTATTTTCGTGAGCTTGAAAGACAGGCTGCAAGGGAGCTTTCTGAAAAAAACGGAGTTGTTATCGCTGCCGGAGGCGGTACGCTTACCTTCCCTGAAAATGTTGATGTACTAAGCAGAACGGGCAGGATCATACTTCTTGATATGCCGGTCGAGTCTATCGCTGACAGGCTGCGTCACGACACCTCACGCCCGCTGCTTAACAGACCTGACAAGGATATTGTAATGCGTGAATTATATGACAGCCGCCTGCCGCTTTACCGCAGTGCAGCTGACATAACCGTAAATGCAGATAATTCTCCCATGCAGGTCTGCCGTGAGATAATGAATGAAATATAATCCCCCGATCCATGAAACTTAATCCGGGCAATGCCATCAACTTAATAAAATATGTTTATTATACTGTCATTCGGAGGAGTGAAAGCAACGAAAAAAACTTCCAGGATCCATCACTTCGTTCGGAATGACATTCTTAATAATAAAAGGGCAAGACAAAATTATCTCTGTCTTGCCCTTATGTATATTCTTATCAGTTCTGAAATATGCCAGAATCGAGTATTTCAATTGTTCTGTGATCCGGTACCCCGCTGAAATATTTATCAATGACCTGATGAAATACAGACCCGTCATCGGATACAGATGCAAATAATGTCATACATGATCTGAGCTTCATATCATCCGGCTTTCCGAAAACCCGGGTAGGGTCATTTGTTTCAAGCTGCATGAGCGCACTGCTTACCCTTCTGATATGAAAAAATAACTGCCCCGCCGACAAAATTATTAAAGATCAGCGTTTCCATTGATGACGGATCCCAGAATTTTCCTGCGTCTATCGCTGTTATAAGCGCCATTGCAGGAGTCATAGGTTCATGACCGAGCTGCTGCATTTTTTCAAGAAATTCTTTTTCTGAAACAGGCTTTGAATACAGATAACCCTGGATATATTTACAGCCTATGCTTTTCATATAATCCGCCTGTTCCATCGTTTCAACGCCCTCGGCAATAATAGGAGTACCAAGCCACTTTGCCATCTGTACAATAGCACTGATTATAGTTCCTCCCCTGCCTCCGATATTTCCGCTGAGGAAACGCATATCAAGCTTTATTACATCAACAGACAGATCCTTCAGAACATTCAGCGAGGAATAACCGCTGCCAAAATCGTCCATCTCAACGATATAACCGTATTCATGCAGCTGTTTCAGAACCCCTGAAACAAGCTCCATGCCTCCGATAGCGGAAGTCTCCGTTATTTCAACATGAATATATTTTACGGGAATATCATATTTTATACGAAGCTCTTCTATTTTCTCAACATATTTTTTTCTGTAGATATCATACCTTGACATATTTACGGATATCGGAACAGGCTTTATCCCGTTGTCAAGACAGCCGCGCTGGAATCTGCATACAGATTCAAATACCGCAAGGTCTGCTCGGTAGATAAGATCATTTTTTTCAAGCACAGGTATAAAATCAGACGGATACTGCATACCGTATTCCGGGTTTGACCATCTCATCAGAGCCTCGGCTCCGATCATTCTTCCCGTTGAATGATTTATCTTCGGCTGATATAAAACATATATATGCCCGTCCTTTACAGCGTCTTCAAAGCTGTCCAGAAGCTCCTGCTCAGTCATCACTCTATTCATATGCATCTCTCCTTTTGCCATCTTTAAAGCCGTATAGAATTTTTTTGATCTTTATAGCAAATTATTAATTATTTTGACATATCATTTTTTTCATTAAGTTGATTGCAGCATTTTTGTTTTATAAATTTTTATCAACTCTTTATAAACAAATTTTCCCTTTTCGTGACATACTCCCCCACCTATAGAGGTGGGGGCTTCTCGCTCAAGTACGGCAACCCGTACAGTATCAACGAGCTATCCCCGTGTGTCCCACGGTTCTTTTTTGATTTCACGCTAATATTATTTTCATACCTTCATTGCGTATATTTATAGCAGCGTTTATATCTCTGTTATGATGTGTCTGACAGCAAGGACAAATCCATTCTCTGACAGACAAAT
>DEHG01000087.1:0-7548 GCA_002351795.1 Ruminococcaceae bacterium UBA2806
CAGTGTTAAGTTAATGACATTGGGGCAGAAGGCTGATACGTTCCGTTCAAAAACAATTCATAAGGCTTTACCCCTTTGGAGTCTATGATATTTACTGACTGATACGGCACGTTCAGCTGATGCCAGAAAACTATGAAAGGATATGGTAAAAATGAAAAACACAAAAGTACTGGCCATTACCTGTGCGCTGGCAGCGGTCATGATCGCAGGTACCTCATTAAGTGTCTATGCAGCGGAAGCAGCAACAGCACCATCTGCTCAGTCATCTGCATCGGCTCAGCAGAAATCTCAGACTGACGCTGAATCCTCTGCAAACTCCAAGTCAAAAGATCAGCAGAAGTCAGGATCCGATTCCAGATCAAAGGACAGCGGTGAGGAAAACGGAAATGCTTGTGATGGTACACAGACAAAGAGAAAAAGACACAGCAGAAGAAAGCCGACAGATGCAAACGGAACGGAAGGAACTGAAAAGGTCAGACCAGAAAAAAAGAGTACTGATTCAACCGACGGAACGAACACTGACGGCAGTGCAGAAAGCAGAAAACGTAAACACGGAAGAAAGCGTATGCACAAAAATGCTGACGGTACTGTAACCAAGCCGACGCCAACAGAAAAAAAGGAAGGTTCAGCGGCTGAAAACAGTCAGACAAAACCCGCTGCTGAAAACTCAGCGTCACAGACATCGGCTGTATGATTAACTCAGTCCGCAGCTGTACATTTTCCCGGATGTACAGCGAGCGGGCTGCTTTTTATTTTGTAAAAGGATATCATCAGAAAAAACTATAAACCAATATCATATAAAAAAACATACCTTATAGTACACTGGTTGAAAAAATGTCAGGAAAAGGGTATAATAGTAGAGGGGTGAAAGGATGAGCATAAGACATAATAAAAAAAGAAAAACAAAAGAGAAAAACGGTAAAGTTATAAGACTTGCTGCAAAATGGAAAAGCGGTTTTTTCTCTGTAATATTCAGCCGTTTCGGACTTGTAATATTCCTGCTTCTGATGCAGATAGGAGTAATGATGTCTGTATGGTCATTTTTAAAGGATCTTGTAGCGGATTATATTCTTGTAATACAAGGAATATTTGAAGTTATAGTGATAATATCCCTTATGAACAGACCTATGAGTTCATCAGCTAAAATATCATGGATGCTGCTGATAACGGCAATGCCGCTTTCCGGAACATTGTTCTATGTCTGGACAACTGTAGAAATGGGTTATGGAACGACCAAACATGATCTTGTACGGATCAATGAACAAAGCAAAAAATACATCCGTAAAAATGATGCGGCTGCAAAGCATCTGCGCTCTATAAACAGGGAATCCTTTGCTCTTGCGAAATACCTTAATACCTATAATTCAACTGCCGTATATGAAAATGTACGAACGGAATATTTTCCTTTTGGTGAGGATAAATTTGAACGAATGCTTGAAGAACTTGAAAAGGCGAAAAAATTTATTTTTCTTGAATATTTTATAATAGAGGAAGGATATATGTGGGGAAGGATACTGGATATCCTCACCCGCAAGGCAGATGAAGGAGTGGAAGTCAGGGTAATGTATGACGGAACGTGTGATTTTTCAAAGCTGCCCCATGATTATCCGAAACGGCTTAGATCAGTCGGGATACAGTGCAGGGTGTGGGAGAGGATCAAACCGGTCATTACATCTTCATACAATTACAGGGATCACAGAAAGCTGCTGATAATTGACGGAAAAACGGCATTCTGCGGCGGGATAAATCTTGCGGATGAATATATCAATCATATACAGAAATTCGGTCAGTGGAAGGATACCGCCGTAATGATTGAGGGTGCTGCGGTTGATGAATTTACGGTCATGTTTCTTAAAATGTGGAATATAAAAGAGTCAGAACCGGAGGATTTTTCGTTATTTCTCGGAAAATATGATAAAAGCATACATTGTGAGGGCTGTGTTATCCCTTATTCGGAATCACCGCTTAACGAACATCAGATAGCAGAGCGTGTATATTCGGATATACTGTACACCGCTAAGGAATATGTATATATCATGACTCCTTATCTTGTTCTTGATGACGAGCTTATGTCTGCGCTCAGGTTTGCAGCGGAAAGAGGCGTGGATGTGAGGATAGTTATGCCCGGTATACCTGATAAAAAAATTATCTGGGCGCTGGGAAAAAATTATTACAGATACCTTATCAAAGCCGGAGTGAGAATATTTGAGTATAAGCCGGGGTTTGTACATTCAAAGATTTTTCTCAGTGATAATATCAAGGCAGTTGTAGGAACTATAAATCTTGATTACCGCAGTCTTTATCATCATTTTGAATGTGCGCTTTATCTTTGCGGCACACCGAGTATTAAGGATATACAGTCTGATTTCAGTGATGTATTCTCGAAATCAAAAGAAATAACTATTGATTCTGTTAAACATGAAAAGGTTATTATCAAATTAACAGGTGCAGTAATGCGTCTTATTGCGCCGCTTTTGTAAGGACTTACGAGAAAAATATTTAAGTTTTGTTTATTATAGAAAAACGGTCAGCAGTGTTGTTCTGCTGACCGAAAATTATATTATCTTTTTTTATAAAGAACAAGCTCCGGATTTTTGCCCTCAGCTTCATATGTGCTTATCAATATGAAATCCATATTTGCCAGAACACCAAAGCAGCGGTCACCGCCGAATTCCGATTTCAGTTGATTGCCAAGATATGTAGCTTTGTCATCAAGGAATTTTGCTTTCATTCCGCTTGGCAGCGGATAGGCAAGGTTGACAAAGCTGCCGACAAGAGCATTCAGTTTTTCAAGCTCAGGCATACCTTCGATATTCAAATCATTTATCTCGTTGATAAGCTGCTTTTTGAATGTCTCAAACTCTCCGTTATCGCTCAGTTCTTCATATCTTTTCCAGTAATCAAGCTGCGGAAGAGTCTGCTTCATATAAGTACGGGCCTGTTCCTCAGTGAAATTCTCATTTACCATATGTTTTACGCAGACATCTATCAGCTCATCCATATCGCTGTATGTATATTGACCGTCGGCATAACACCATTTGCAATAGTTCTCATTCATTGCTCCGTCTTTGTCCGTTCCGATTATCTCATCGTCAAGAGGCATTCCGCAGCATTGGCAGATTAGCTTCTGAGGAGAACCAAGCAGTGTATTAATGGAAACATTGAACAGTCGTGAAAGAAGCTTCAGAGATTCTGTATTCGGTACAGTATCTCCGTTTTCCCAGCGTGATACCGCCTGTCTGGTCACAAAGAGCTTTTCAGCAAGTTCATCCTGTGACAAACCATTTTTTGTTCTTAATTCAAATATGATATCTTTTGTGTTCATAACAACACCTCCCTGTATTTTATTTTAATATAAAATATCAGAAAATAAAAGCAACCTGTTGTTACCGGAGCAGTGTCCGGGTTATAAATCATCATATATTTTTATTCAAGGTATTTTTCACGCAGGTGCTTTATTTCAGCTTCACCTACGCCCAGTTCTTCACGCAGATAACCGACTGCGCCCCCGTAACTTTCGTCCAATGCTTCAAGGGCACGGAGCATATAGCTTTCCGCTACACAGCCGTTAATGAAATATAATGCTTCAAGCTTTTCATGGGACATTCCGTTTTTCTGTGCGGTTTCTTTCAGATAATCAAGCATTTCAAGGTTAAACTCATTCGTGAGCATATAATCATAAAGTATTGTTTTTCTGTCTGCACCGAGCGCCGACAAAAGCAGCATTGCCGCACAGCCTGTACGATCCTTTCCGTCAGTACAGTGCCATAGGACAGCGCCGTTTTCAGCTTCAAGAATTATACCAAAAAACCGGCGGTAGGCTTCCCGTCCACGCTTTCCGAGCAGGAACTTTACATATGTTTCGGTACTAAGCATCCCGCTTTCAAACAGCAGATCGAAAAGTACCATCCTGTCCGTAACGGATGAAATGTCGATTCCGTTCAAGCCTCTGTCCGATACTGAAAAATCTTCCCTTTCGATCACGGAAAGACCTGTATTTACAACATCCGGTATCTGCGGGTCAGGATAGTTTTTTCTTTCCTGACTCATGCGGAAATCAACGACGGTATGTACATGATATACCTCGTCAAGCATCCGCAGCGCATCCGGAGAAGCATTATCAAGCCGGCCTGTTCTCAGAAGCAGGCTCTTTTTTATATGCTTTTCTCCGACGGCATATCCGCCCAGTTCCCTTGCATTGGAAACACCCGGAAGTATGACCGTATTTTCTATCATATTATTTCTCCATTCTCAGACAGGCATAGCGAACAGCTGGCAAAGACCGTCAGCATTCGGGAAAAGCTGCTGACGCATAAGACCAACAATTTTTGCTGAACTTTGCTCAGCCCTCTTTGTTCCCAGACCGAGAGTTGTAGCCATACGCAGCAGGGCAAAGGCTCCGCATCTTTTGCTGATAAGCTCTAACTTCTGCGGATCTGTTGTTCCGTAGTAGGTCGAAAGCATTATGCCCCAGACTTTTTTGGACATTTCATAATCAATGCCTATAGTCTGCAATGTAACTTCGGGATTATTCGTTCCTGAAAGATACATTGTAAGGAATGCACCGCCTATATCAAAGAGAGCATTTCCACGGCTTATGTCAGCCATATCAATAAGCACAAGCTCACCGTCAGACTGTACCATAACATTGTTTGTATGAAAGTCGCCGTGTATCATTCCGCTTCCGTCAGGAATGGAATTAATCATTTTTACGATCTTTGCGTTTTCCTCATCGGTAAAATATTTTTCTGCCTTCTTTGCTCTGTTAAGATAGATCTGCTTTATATCACCGTAAAGAGTAGGATCAGCCTCGGTCGTATTGAGTGTTTTCAGCAGCATTCCGAGTTTTACAGCATATTCCTGCAGCTTATCGGGATGAGCCATAATGTATTTGCTTACAGTAGTTGCGCCTGCCATTTCAAACACCAGACCATAGCCCTCCTCTGTCTGCACTACGTCATAGGCAATAGCGGATGGGATACCGTTGACAAAGGCATTTTTTGCATATTCTCTTTCCTTTTCGATAAGGGAAAGAGGACTGTTGTCGTGATATATTTTTATGATCGTTTCATCATCAAGACGGTATACCTTTCCGTGACCGCCTCTGCCGATAGCTTCACAGCCTTCTATTGATACCTTCCTGAGCGCCTTCTTGACGTCAAGCAACTCTGTAAAGCCTGTTACGTCAAATATTTCATAGACCTCTCTTGAAACATTCTGCACTTCAAGCGTTTCATCAAAAAGCTTCATCACCTTCATCAGCACTCTGAGACCTGCGCTTGAAATGTATTCAAGATTTTCTGCATCTATAACGGGTGTCATGCCCTTATGAGAATTGACAATACCGAGCATTTCCTTTTCGACATCAGCTGCATTGTTTGAGTCAATTCTTCCTTCAAGTGCAATAATGAGTTTTCCGTTGTTTTCTTTGAAATTCATGGTGTTATCCTCCGTTGTAATTATTATTTTTTTTCAGCAATCAGAAAATTACCCGATCACAGATTTTCGACCATATATTTAACGATCTTTGCGCTGTTTGCGGCAGCCTCGGCTTCAAAATCCTTGTATTCAACTATCTCCGTTTCGTCAGGCTTATCGGATATGGCACGTATTACCACAAACGGGGTTTTATTCAGATAGCAAGCCTGAGCAATTGCCGCACCCTCCATCTCACAGCACATACCGCCGAAGTAGGAAATGATCTTATCCTTTTTTTCTTTTGTGGAAATAAACTGATCTCCGGAGCATACTCTGCCCTCAAATGCATGATTATCGGGAGACACTTCTTTTACTGCTTTTACAGCAGCTTCCCGCATAGTATCATCAGCAGGGAAGGCGTACAGTCCGGTGTACGGTATCTCACCCTTTTTAAAGCCTATAGCTTCTACATCAAAGTCATGCTGTACCGCATCTGTAGATATTACAAAATCACCTATATCTATCTGATTGTCAAGTGAACCGGCCACTCCTGTATTGATTATCTTTGTGCAGCCGAAATCATTTATCAGAGTATTTGAGCATATTCCGGCATTTACCTTGCCCATGCCGCATTTTACTATTACAACATCCTTCTGACCAAGCGTCCCTTCACAGAACTCCATTGCAGCTATTTCAGTTGTTTTTTTGATATTTGCAGCATCTTTCAGGGAATTTACCTCCACATCCATTGCCCCGATGATACCGATTTTTTTAACTTCAGCTTTATTTGCTGCTGCACTGATATCGGTATTATTATTTTCAGAGCCGGAAGCTGCTTTATTATCGGCACATCCTGATAAAAGGAGCATTGTCAGTATCAGGACAGCACTTATTATTGGAATAATTTTTCTTTTAATTTGATTCTTTCTCCTGTCGTAAAACTAATACTAAAACAAAAATGTTATTTTACTAAAAACTCAGATAGTTTATTCTGAAACTCCTTGTAATAAGGCTTTTCATACATTATTACATGGGCGCCGCCCTCTATTATTTCAAGCTCAGAGCCTTCCGGCAGTGCTTTGATCGAATTATTGACAAGCTCAAAATTAAGATAAGGGTCATTGCTCCCGCATATAACAAGTGTCGGAACGGTTATTTTTGACAGATCAATAAGCTTTTCCGATTTGTCAACTTTATCTCCGAGGATCAGCATTACAACTCCCACCATCACGGCTGAAAATATGATCTGAAGCATATTTCCTTCAACAAACGGAGTGATAAGGTCGCCGGGGAAAATCGAAAAAACAAGCTCGATTATTTTGCCGATCTGAGATGTACCCTCTGTTATTTCACCCTGACCGAATTGATGAAACGGCAGCATAATAAGTGCGCTTATTCCCGTACCGATAAATGTACGGATTATCATACGGCTTGAAAGATGTCTGCCCATTGTCTGACGATTAAATACTGAGGTTAGCGGATCACGCTTCGTATACTGTGCATACAGATACATATAGTACAGCATTACTTCTGATGCAAAAGTCAGATCGACAACTTCATCATGCCCGTAGAAGGCAAGCACTGTCGAAATAGTTGCTGCCAGCGTGATAAAAAAGATCACTATTCCTTCTTCCGAGAAACGTCCGGTCAGTGTTCTGACAGTAATATAATAAAGTGTCAGGATATAGATAACTGTCATAACGTACGGAGTATATCCAAGCGGTCCTCTGATAAAATGATTGTTCTCCATATCGAATGTGAATGGGATATCGGTAAAAAAAGCGGAAGCGGAAACAAGAAAGTTTATTACTGCCGGTATTATCATTAATTTGCTTGTTTTCGGGCTGACAATATAGATCAGCATCATTATTATTGTCGGGCGCAGACTGTAGCATATTACAGAAAAAATCAGTCTCCAGTATGTAAAGTGTTCAAGATTTCCTGTATATGTTTCAAGATCGTTAAAAATGGAAAGTGCCAGGATAAGAACAAGTACTACCCTGAGCTTTAATATCATGGATCTGTCCATATAAACATCAAAAAGTGTTATAATGAACATTCCCGTAAGCATTATAATAAGGGCATCTCTAAAAACTTGTGTTTAGAGATTGGGGTGTGGGGCAAAGCCCC
>DEHG01000087.1:7605-8935 GCA_002351795.1 Ruminococcaceae bacterium UBA2806
GTTTTTAGAGGTTGCCATAAGTATATAATTTTCGAGCAGAAGATCAGTTATTGACATTTCTTTTTCCCCTTGCTTTCTTAATAGTGGTGAGTTGATTAATGCTTAGTAATCAGTTTAAGGCTAACCACTAATCACTAAATACCGATCACTACCTACGCCGGAACAGCATATTCAGGCTTTTCGGGCAGATACTTAATTTATTTCCCGGTCCGATAAATTTTCAGTCCCCTTATAGGGAATTTCAACCGGGAAAGCTTGTCCCTCAGCTGTTCAGAGGAAATCGGTTTTACGGCATATCCGCATGCTCCGGTATCCCACGCATCCAAAGCATAATCAGGATATGCTGTAAGATAAATAACATTAGTCCGGGGATTGATCTCAATAAGTTTACGGCACAGATCAAGTCCGCTGATCTTGCCCAATTCTATATCCGGAAAAGCTAAATGAACACGGTTGGATTTAGCGTATCTCAATGCCTCCGAGGGAGAAGTGAAGCCTGTGATCGATGCATTGGGTATCAGCTTGCTTATCAGAGTAAGTTCGCCTTTCAGAATAATGTTTTCGTCATCAACCATAATAATGTTTGGTTTTTCCACAGTGTTATCTATGGATTCCAGAAGTATATTTATATCAATATTCAGGCATTTTGCGATCCGCAGCAGCAAAACTGCATCAGGGATCCTCCGTCCTGTTTCCCAGTTTGCAATACTCGAACGTTCTACAAACAGCATTTCAGCAAGCTGCTGCTGTGACAGATTTTTTTCTTTTCTGAACTGTTTTATTATATCGGGAAACGATTCATTCATAACTTATGATCCTTTCTAAAGCAATAATATTATATTATAATTGATATCGGGCATAAAAAACAGTCAAATTGCAAAATTGTGTGTGTGTCGCAATGACACAAGACGTTATTTTTATTCTATTTTGATAATACATTAATATTTTGTTCAGGAACTTTCGGATAAACATAAAAGTTGATCAGGGTATACATTTTTTCTGTGAATCAATTAAGCATTGTAAAAGATTCTCCCCAATGCACAGAATGACCACTCTGTCAAACTTTGAGCTTTGAGCTTTTAAATATCTTTGAGACATAGCCTGTATTTCCCAAATCGGGGCATAGAAAAACCGTACCCGCCAAATAAATCCGTGCAGCAGTCCTTAGAAAAAGAGGACTGAAACAGACCTCTCAAAACAGTATCAAGTTTTTTCATAAAGCAGGACAGGATCATGGGAACGGAATAGCCGGATAAGATAATCCTCCGCATTCAGACCGTTCATTTTAGCGCTTACCACTAAAGAGCAGAGCATAGCGCTTGCTGATGCA
>DEHG01000087.1:9147-14771 GCA_002351795.1 Ruminococcaceae bacterium UBA2806
GAACAAAAACAAGCAAAATGTATTGATAATAGTTCAAAAATATGTTAGAATAAGACAAAATATCTGACCTGACGAAGTACTTATATGCCGAGCATGTATATTTTCACAGACAAACAGACAGATGGATAGGATTGTTGCGCCCTTTTTCGGTTATGGAAAATTGGTATTTTATATCTCATTTCACGAGAATATTCTTCTTATGAGGCATGGTTTTAAAAAAGAAAGATAACATGGATAAATTAACAAAAATAATATATAGATTTTGTAATAAATTACAAATTTAAAATAATAATCCAAAATTTTCTTTTTCGTTCGGATAAATATACAGAAACGAAAAAGAAGGGAGGAAAATTCGATGCCGGATATGGAAACCTTGCTTGCAGAATTATTCGGATATCAGCTGTTTGAGCCGGACAAAAGGCTGCAGCTTATGACGGAGGATACGCTTAGCAGATATGACGATTATGTACTTTCTTTGAATGACCTTGAGTCTGCAGCAGGCGGAGTTTCTGATATACTGCCGGACATTGAAGGGGGAAAAAGAATGAAACCTTCTTTTTCTCCCGAGCAGATCTATAAAAAGTACAAACCGACCGTTATGGCATATATATCGGCAAGAGTACAGTGCAATGAGGATGCCGAGGATATATGCGGAGATGTTTTTGTGAAGCTTTTTGGGTTGCTTGAAAGCTACGATAAAAAAAGAGCATCAGTTTCAACGCTTCTGTATAAGATCACACATGATATCGTAATTGACTATTATCGCAGGAAACGTGATCACGATGAGCTTTCTGAGGATCATTCCGTACTTCCCTCCTTGGAGGATATCATAATGGACAGGGAACGTGCAGATGAACTGATAAAGGCCCTGTCAAAACTGCCTCAGCAGCAGAGAGATATCCTGATACTGCGTTTTTATCGCGGATGGACGCTTGTCAGGATCGCTGAAGAGATGGGACTGTCCTATAATAAGGTAGTAAGCAGACAGAACAGCGCTTTTAAAACCCTAAGACGAATGCTCGGTGAATGATCATTTGTCGGAAAATATATTCAGGAGGTATTTTCTATGAAAAAATAAGAACTTGAAACGAAGTGCAGCAGCTACAACAACGGCTTGTGGTGGGTACCGCAGAGTAACGGGTTTACCATTCCGAAGCCTGAAAAATATTAATTCTATTGCGGCATGAAGATGGAAATTGTTGTCCGGCAGTTCATGAAAGCCCATCCCAAAACAAAAAGCTACAGTCTTGATGCGGTTTTGTGCGCAAGCGGAGAATACAAGGCTACGGATCCCGTTTGCAAGGGCAACAGGGGAAAGAGTACTATATAAAAATCACTATCATGAGAACCATTCCTCGCAAAAACGAGGAATGGTGTTTCTGCGTTTATTGAGCTTTTTGAAATATTATACAGGAGGTAAATATGGCTGAACAAAACACAGAGGTTTTCAAAAATAAGAAAGCCCTCGAAAGGATCACCGCTCCTGAACAGCTTACCGATTATCTCAGGGTAACGAATCCCGGGATATGGGCATTGCTTACGGCAATAATATGTCTTTTGGTGGGGCTGTGCGTATGGAGCATGGCGGGTACTCTGGAAACTGTTTCCGACGGCGTAGCGGTCGTTGAAAACGGTCAGGCTGTGATAATGGCGACAAACGGTACAAACGGAGAGATAAGATCGGGAATTCCTGTCCGTATCGGCAATGATGAATATACTATCGCAACTGTCGAAAAGGACGATTACGGCAGAGCCGTTGCCCATGCGCCTATCAATAAGGCTGCCTGCAAAATTCCCTGCCTTCCCCGACAGAAAGGAATTTGACATTTTCGCCTCAATGGATCCTGCAAAGGTGGTCGGCGGAGATTTCTACGATTTCTTCCTTATCGACAACGATCATCTTGCAATGGTAATTGCCGATGTTTCGGGCAAGGGCGTACCTGCGGCTCTGTTTATGATGTCGTCTATGATACTTATTAACGACCATGCGCTTATGGGAGGAACGCCTGCGGAAATACTTGACCGCATAAACAAGCAGATCTGCAAGACAAATAAAGCGAATATGTTTGTTACGGTATGGCTTGGTATACTTGAAATAAGCACAGGAAGGCTGACCGCTTCAAGCGCAGGTCACGAATTCCCGATAGTAAATACAGACGGAAAATTCGAGCTTCTGAAGGATAAGCACGGTATGCCTATTGGTGCCTTTAAGAAAGCAAAGTATAAGGATTATGAGCTGACGCTGAAAAAGGGTGACAGTATTTTCCTGTATACAGACGGAGTTGCCGAGGCGACTGACGCTGATAATAAGCTTTTCGGTACCGAACGCACACTTGATGCGCTCAATGAACATCCTGATGCTGCGCCGGAAGAAATGCTGAAAAATGTCCGCAAGGCAGCAGAGATTTTTTATGGGATGCTAATACAAATTGCACCTGTCGGGTGATAATGATTTTTCAAAAAAACGTTATTGTGATGCGATATAAATGCATATATAAATCTAATTTCATGGATTCAGGAAGTAGTAAAACCCACAACTGTCACATTGATCTTAATATTAACTAATTCCCCGATTTGCAAAGGATTTACTGTATAAAGAAACTATACAACCAATCTCCGAAATCGGGTGCAATATCATACAGGGCGTGACCGGAGCCGTTGAAGGTCTTTTGTGTAAATCCCTGATGTGAACCGAGCAGCGTAATGATCTCCTGACAGGAATCTGCGCCGAGTACCTTGTCATTTTCGTCATAGGAGAACTGCACAGGGCATTTTATACTATCGGCTCTGCCGGTCAGGTCAAAGCCGAGGATCCCTCTTGCAAGGATGATGAAATGTTCAAGTTCTGCATCGGTAACTGTCTGTGACAGCTTGACGAATCCGTCCTCGATCGTACTGATAAATGAAGCCGGAAAAATATCCTCCGCCATTGCCCGGAAAAGTCCTTCCTTGTCCTTGTTTTCTGCGAGACTGATCCATTTTCTTATCACCCCGAAGCGTACTTCATCAATGCGCATAGCCGTAGAGCAGAGGGACAGGCGCTTTACAAGTCCGGGATGTTCTGCGGCTATGGTCATAGCGATCATCCCTCCCTGAGAAACGCCGAAAAGGTATATGTCCGAAAGACCAAGCTTCTCAAAAGCAATGACTGTATCTTCCGCCATATGACTGATATTGTAGGATGATGGCAGGACAAGCCTTCTGTCGAAAAGATAGACTGTAAAATCCTTTGCTAAACGTTCATACTGACGGACAATATCCGGCGCAAAGGGCATAACGCTCTGTACGCTTAGCCCCGGGAGTATAACAAGGGACTTTTTGCCATCTCCGAAACGCAGATATTCCATTATAAAGCTGTCTGTTATTACCTTATCTGTTATATAGTTCATTACACGCTCTCCTTATAGCAGTTTATACATTGCAAGATAATACAAATTCATTATCAATCCTGCCTTAACATTATTTCCGAATAGAAAACCTTGCTGTCAAAACGGAAATTACAGTAACCGTTGTTTTTGCTGACAATTGCCTTCACCGATTCAAGACCGATGCCATGCCCTCCTTTTTTTGTGGATGCAAAACTGTTGTTGTTTTTCCTGACAGCTCCGGAATATGGATTTGAAATTACAATATAAAGATCGCCGTTAGCTTTTGTATCAGCTGCGAAGAGTATCTTTGAAGATTCATCGTTTACTTCCTTTGCGGCAGCAAGAGCATTATCAAGAATATTGCCGACAACAGAGCATAATTCATAATCAGAAATGACTACATTCTGAGAAACATTCAGCTTTGCGGTGAATCGTATTCCCGCACCTTTGGCTTCGGCAGCATAATATGCTGTTATCGCATTCAATGCCGGATGGTCACAGTAGTGTATCGATGCAGTATTGGCGTCTATGTCTGCGCCGTAATCGCTGAGCAGCTTCTGAAGCTCTTTGATCTCACCGTCTGCGGCAAGTTTTTGTGCAGTTTTTGCCATATATACAAAGTCGTGTCTGAGCTTTGAGGTGCTGTCCATGTAATTTTTCAGGTTTTCATACTGTGCAGCCTGAAAACCGAGAATATGCAGATCATGTTCCGCTTCTGTTTTATTGGTTATGGCACGGGCTATATTGTACTGCATGACAAGAAAAATGATAAAGAATGTAACAAGAAGGATCTCCTCCCAGATATAAAGCTCAAAAATACGCCCTATATGAACATTGCTGTAATCGGCAGGTATCATCATGAAATTTGCGGCGGTAATGATAAGCGGAACTATCCAGACAAATCTCCATATAGAATCAATGTTTTCGTTATCAAACAGCCAGCGCAGCTTTTTAAGAAAAACTATCTCGGCAGTCAGGAACAGAAGGGATATAAGCCATTTTACTCCAACGGAAATAACCGTATCCGATTTCTGATCCGTCATAGCGTTTACAAAATGTGTTGCAAGACCGCCGAATGAGAATACTGCGATAGCTGTGATAAACAGATACAGCAGCTTTGACTTCTTAACATCAAAAAGTATCATATAGACCACAAAAAACGGTACCAGCAGACATCCCAGAGGGATATTCGGATCAATGCCCGTACTCTGTACGATCAGTGCCATAGGTATGGCAGTCAGTATCGTTACTGCCGGAACGATAAGGAACAGACGCTTTTTGCCGACCCTGCTATGTGCCAGAACAGGCAGTATACACAAAAAAGCCGCCGGAAGATCTATGATATAATCCGCAAAGCATAACAGAAATTTTGAAATATCCATGTTCACTCTCCCTCTTCCAGCAGCTTGTTGAATTGCCTGCTGAGAAATGCCTTTTCTATCTCCTTTATTTTACGGCGGCTGGCAGGAAGCCGTTCGCCGTTGATCATCACGCAGTCAAGTCCGCTGATATGAGATGTATTGTCAAAATTGATGGCAGCACCCCGGTTGATCACCCAAAAGCATGAATAATTCAAAAGCTGTTCGCTCAGCTCGGAAAACGGGATGCGTATCCTCCGTGTACCGTGCTTTGTGTGTATCTCGCAGTAATTCGAATCGGAATACACATAGAGTATATCACTCAGCAGAAATCTTTCTTTGCCGATCCCGACTGTACGCCGGTCCCTGTCAATTGCTCTTTTAACTTCACCCAGCACCTCTTTGATACGCTGTTCTGTATAGGGCTTAATAATATAGTCAAAAGCATGACAGGGGAAAGCCTGGGCCATATATTCCGGACTTGATGTAACAAATACCAGGAGGGTGTCAAGGGTTATCTCCCGAAGAAGACGGGCGGCTTCAATGCCGTTTTGTCCTTCCATTATAATATCCATGAATACTGCATCATAGGTTTTATCCTTCACAACACGGGAAAACTCTTCTCCGCTGTCAAAAAGCTCTATGACCGTATCACTGTTTCCAATATTGTTTCTGATTGCATCCGAAAGGACTTCCTGTTCTTTTTGATTGTCGTCAACAACAGCTATCCTCATAAGCATCCTTCTCCTTATAGTATGGATTATCTCTATTATACCTCTTTAGAAAGAAAAGGAAAAGACCATTCGTCCCAAAAATTGACCATTCGTCCCACACTGCTTGTTTTTACTAAAATTCATTACTAAAATATAAACTATCGGGCATCTCTAAAAACTTGTTT
>DEHG01000087.1:14862-23037 GCA_002351795.1 Ruminococcaceae bacterium UBA2806
AGGTTTTTAGAGGTTGCCTATAAACTTGAATTCGTGAAAGTCCAGAGTAAAATAATTTTTGTCAGCCTTTGTGTATTTCAGATTGGTTTTCACAGATTCAGGGACAGATTTTTAAAAAGGAGTGATACTCTATGAAACCAAAGCCAAAACATCTGGGACGGAAGCTTCTGAGCGTATTTACGGCTGTGTCCCTTTTGGCTGCAATTGTCAGCACTCCCGTTTCGCCCTCCATGACGGCAAACGCAGGAGCCACAATCAATATCCTCACTGGCAGTTGGGGAGCAGTTGCCATGGAATACCTTGAAAGAGGAATATTGAGAACCATTGGTTCGGCGGCGGCTCATGCCGAAAATGAAGCTGTGGCAGATATTCTGACCACTACCAAGAAATTCTTGGCAAGCCCAATGTCCAGTACACTGGGAGATATCAAGAAGATGTGTGCCCAGATGAATGCAAAGCTGGACAACATTTCGAAAATGATGAGCAATAACCAGCAGATCCTGGAAAGCAAGCTGGATGCTGTCACCGAACAGCAGCTCAAGGACAATTATACGGCGCAGAAAAGTAAGCTGGATACTGTAAAGAATGTCTATGCAAATGTTATCAATCTGTTCCATAATCTCAACAATGCGGCGCAGAATGTAGATGTGAATAACCAGGATTCGATCAAAGCGCTGAGTACCGCCTACGATTCACTGAATGACATCTATGAGGCGGCAAACGGCATCACTACCCACACCGGTCTGGAATTCAATTTCTCGACTGATGCAAATACTATCGCCGGAATTATAAGCGCCTACCCATATTCCGCTGGTGTCGATTACAATGTTGATCCCAGCGATAAGTCTGTCTGGAACGAAAATGGAAAGTCCGACGTTCCCACAATGATCGACTACTATTATCAGTCTTTGAAATATTCCGACGCCTTTGACCATGAGTATTACCGGGATATGTCCGCACAGTACACCTATGCGGCAGGCGTTGTTTCCAATTACCTGGAAGCATACAACCTCTATGTATCCTATGCGTCTCAGCTCATTTACAGCGGAAATGCGGCTGGCATCACCGATGACAGAGACAAGCAGAGAATGGTCGATAAGCTCTGGGAAGGCTACAATAAAGAGTGCTATGTTCTGCTCAGAGCGCTTTCCCAGATGATGGACGGCTACGACAGCAAGCTTTCCGGCGTCATGAGAGAATATGATATCAACACCGTCATTCATTTTGATAATATCAAGGAAAGCATCAATTCCGGCGGTGTTTATGAGGAAAGGATGAATGACAGGAAGGAAAGCAAGCGGAATAAGACCAGCAAAAGGATGCAGGCTTATCAGATGCGTCCCTTCGGCTCTACCACCGCTTACGCACTGAGAAAGACAAACAGCTCACAGCCTGCCATTCTCATGGACGATCTGTCGTACTACGCTTTTGACATCCGCGTTATGTCTTTTCCGTTCTACCAGAATGACTGTACCGGTCCTACCTGTGATTACAGAAACCTTGTCGATTACGCTGCGACCTCTCCTACATACTGGTACCCGCTTTCCAAAAACACACAGCTTGACGGTCTTGTGAATACAACAGCCTTTGAAAAGGTAACAAATCAGGGCAATCCGTCCTATATGACAAACTATCTGAAAGCACACGGCATGACAGCCGATCTGCCCAAGATGGACAGCAGCAATAAATGGGCGCTCAGCAATCAATACGACTGGAACTACGATTCGGACGGATATGTCGGCAACTGGGACATTGATATGCAATTCTATACCGTCAACACACTCAAAAAAGGAACCTCCATGTCCACAGAGAAATTCGATATGGAAAGTGTGCCCGACGAGAGAAAGGGAAAGGAAGTCAGCATATTCTACACCGGCGAACCGCAGGTAGCTGTCTATCTGCCCTCAAACGGCGGCGCAGATTATCAGTATTCCGCTGTTGATTACAAGGGAAATGCAGCCTCTGCAAACGGCGGCAGAAATGTTTATAGATCCGGCGGCACCATAACTCTCAAAATTAAGCCCAACGAAGGCAAGTATATAAAGAGCCTGCGTCTGTGCGACCGCTTTGTCTATGACGAGGACCACAGCAAGGGTACTCTTACACAGTATGTCAGCGAGGATGATGAACTCTACAAAGCTGACTGCGGCGTTTATCCCGACACCGACGGATATTACACCTTCAAGATCAATGTTCCTTTCAGAGACGGTTCTGTGATCCTTGATCTTGGTGATATCCCCTCAAAGGTACATACCGTATCTCTTGCCGAAAGCGAGGATGTTGTTTCCGGCAGTCAGTATGACAAGGACGGCGGTATCGCAGCTGTCAACAACGGTACTATCGATCACTGTCTCAGAGGTGTAAATATTGATTCTACCGTTTCAGTATACGGAAAGAACGGTCAGAAGATCCGTCCCTCACAATACAATTCATATGTAAACGGCAAATACGCCGGCGGCATAGCTGCCACGAATAACGGAAAGATCACCGGTACAAGAAACGGTGCGGTCGTTTTCGGCGAATGGTGCGGCGGAATTTGTGCAGATAATGCCGGAACTATATACGGCTCTGCCAATAACGGTGCAGTAGGCAGGGATTCCGTAAGCGTCAATCTCTGCGGTGGTTTTACAGCTAAAAACAGCGGCATTATTGATTGCTGCTACAATTCAGGAAAACCCATGATCAGCTCTGCTCAGAATACTACAGCTGCTGCAGGAATGATCGCTGCATTGAATGAATCAAATTCCATAAGCAATACCTTCTGTAACAGCATCAATGCCATTCCTCCTATCGGAAGCGGCGATATTACGGATCCCACCGGTATGATAACCGTAATAACCAATACCGAGATGCTTGAGTCCACATTTGCTGATACTCTCAATGCAGTTACAGACGAGACTGTACAGTGGGTGCAGAAGATCATAAACGGCACCTATCTGAATTCCCTCTATCCTGTTATCCTTGGCAATTTCCTTAAGAACAGGACTATGACTCTTTCAAGCGGCATAACACTGAAAGGTCTTATGCATGAGCAGCTTAATGTAAGCTACGATAAAGCAGCAAGTGACAGTGATATTTATAATGCCTTCAATTCAGCATTACCAAACAAAAAAATGACAGTTTACACTGTAAGCTGTGATGATGGCAACGGCGGCTTCATTCCTGAGGATTACTGGTGCTCCGGCGTCAGCATTTCAGTGCCTGTTGACAGTAATGATGTTTCATTTGCAGTAATGGGCAGCGATGGTATTGTTCGTTCAGTAAAGGCTGAAAGTATTGTGGACGGCGTAGCTGCCTTCTCGGCAGCATCACCTGTATCCTTCGCAGTAGTCAGTGCATCCTCCGCTAAGACTGATGATAATAAAACTTCAAAGTCTGATGTAAATAACAGCAGTTCAGTTCAGTCTACAGGAAACGGCAGCGTTCAGACAGGCGAAGCTCAGACAGCACTCATAGCTATTGTTCTTATGGTCATCAGTGCAGCAACAGCAGTACTTCTGAGGAGAAAAAAGAACCGTGAGTAAGAAGAAAAATCCCAATGCCCCGTTGATGGTCATAATGACAATTCTTGCAGCAGCGATCATTGGCTGCCTTGTAGGAGCAATGCTTTTTATCCCATCTTCGGATGACAGTAAAGAAGAAAAGGCTCAGGGCGTAGTCGGCAGGATATCGGACAACTGGGACGATCAGGTCAGCGAGGATCCGGACGCATCGCAGGAGAGCGGAACACAGATCCCCGGATATTCAGCAGCAAGCATGAAAGAAGGCGACACAAGTCTTTTGCTTCGTGTCGGCAATCCCAAGGACAATAAAGTGGGGCTTATAGCAACAGTACGTCTTGAGGACGGCACAGAGCTTTATAAGTCCCCTGTGCTTGAGCCGGGTCAGGGGCTTGAAGAAATACCTCTTGAAAAGACCCTTAAAAAGGGTGAATACAATGCGGAGGTTTATTATCAGTGCGTTTTGCTCAATAAGGAGCATACGCCGCTGAATGCCGCAATATCGGCATTCACACTCTATGTTGATTAAGGCGTCAGCCTTGATAAATAAATATTCTGAAAGGATGAAAAAAACAATGACAACCAAAAAACTCTTAACTCTCGCACTGTCAGCTTTAATGATCTCTGCAACAGCAGTATCTGTATCAGCTGCGACCCTTACCGACCAGAATCCCGGCGGTCAGACTGAGGTAACAGCTCATATAAGCGGCAGCGATCCTCATGGCACAGTATCATACAAGATCACGATCCCCGATGTAGTAGATTTTGGCGAGCTGGTTCAGCCTGCTGCAAATGAAGACAGCTACAAGACTGTTGGGTATAATGTTTCTCTCGATGAGGTCACCGGTCTTGAGTCAGGAAAGCAGATCTCTGTCTATGTAAAGGATCAGAATGCTTCCATCGATGATGACCAGAATTTCTATATTACAAACAAGGATAACAGCAATATTTCCTTCAAATATCATGTATTCAATGTTCCCCAGTCTCAGCTCTCAGAAGCAACAAGCATAAATTCATCCACCATGACAAAGACAGCAGGCTTCTACCTTGGCGGCTTCACTGCACCGGACGAAAATGTTGACGGTACTCTTGTTATCAATCAGGTACAGCTTTATGGCAAGACACTTGCTGATATTGCCGGTGATTACAGCGGTTATATGGTATTCTACAGCGCAATTGAGGACATTAATCCGTAATAGATCCTCAGTAAATAAAGGACTCAGACAATGAAAAAAAGAATAATATGCGGCATATGTCTGTTTTTCGCTCTGATGTCCGCTCTGGTGTACACACCGCTGATCCCTGCCGCAAAAAGCGGTCACGGTGGAAGTACACAGGTGATAGCAAGGATTGAACAGTCATCCGACGATCAGAGCGGAGAACCCTCCGCTGAAAACAGCGAACCTGATACATCTGGTGATGGATCCACTATTTCCGATGATAGCCCTGTTGCCACAGGTGATGCGTCAAAGTGGTTTCTTTCTGCTGCCGCTGTATTATCTGTTGCCCTGATAATTGTATTCTGGAAATACAAGAAAGACAGTAAAGATCCTGCGGATAACACGGAAAATAACGGATAAGCTTAAGGCTTATTATCTGCATATCCGAGGTGAGAACAATAAGAAAGAAAAGAAGAATGTTCAGGCTTCTGAAAGATGCTTTCAGGACAGCAGGCGCAGACAAAATTATCAGCGGATATTTTTTGTGGTTCTTCATATCGGCAGTTCCGATATGGCGAGGGAAGATATTCCCACAGAAATTCTATACCATAGTTCATTATCCTAAGAAATCCCCAGATAATAAGTCCGACTATCGAGCCAAGTATGACCGTATAAAGCATAAATAACAAATTATTCTTTACCTTGCTCATGATAACACTTCCTTGATAACATATGATCTATAGCTTCTTTTATATTTTCATCTTTTCTCCGTACATATCTTTTCTTCAATTATAACACAACCGCCACGCCTACGGCTACCCTTTTTTAAAATAAAAAAGCTCGGTATAAACCTTTAGCTTTTTTGTGTGACGTTTACTATAAAACGTTTTTTTGCAGAGATCGGATTCTTTTGACTTTTGATCTTTATCAGTCAGATTTTCCCCGTATCTCTGACTTTATGAGGCTTTTTAGCTGAGAAGAAAATGGAAATTTTCAATAATAAATAATAAGAAATAATGAGAAAAAAAGAGTATTTTTAAGATTATGGGAGATAATACTGGATATAATATTGTTTTTGACTTTATTTGACTTTGACTTTAACTGACTTTGACCTTATAATAAAAGCATAAAGCAGCAAAGAGCATGAGAATAGTGGTTAGTGATTAGTGGTTAGTGGTTAGTAGTTAGTAGTACAAAGAGTACACAATATTCTATTACAACACGCTAAACACTAATCATAAAAACATCAGACTATGTTCGGAATGACAAAAAGCCAGTCATCCTGAGCGCAGCGAAGGATCTTATTCATTAAGTGACTTTATCGGAAAGATTCCTCACTGCGTTCGGAATGACAGGGGGCATTCAGAATGACCTCTTTGTCAGACTTTGAGCTTGTAAATGGCTTTGGGCTAAAAAGAAGGAGTGAGGCAGTATGAAGATGAGCGATCTTGTCGCCCAGTATATCATACGGATGCTGGATGAAAGTCACGGTAACTGCGAGATCAGACGCAATGAGCTTGCAAATGCGCTTGGCTGCGTACCGAGCCAGATCAATTATGTCATCACCTCACGTTTTACCCCCGAGCAGGGATACATTGTCGAAAGCAGAAGGGGCGGCGGAGGTTATGTAAGGATAATCCGTGTGGAAACAGATAAAAGAGTGGCGATGATGCATATAGTAAATTCTGTCGGAGACAGCGTTTCGGCTGCTGCGGCAGGAGCAATACTCGGTAATCTTGTGGAAAGGGAAATGATAAGCGAATATGATTACGCAATGATAGCGGCAGCCCTTTCGGATAAGGCTTATGCCTGCATACCGCAGGAAAACAGAGATCAGCTCAGAGCCGCTATACTGAAAAATATGCTTATAACTCATGTAATGCTTAGATAAAAAAGAACGGAGGAATTATTATGTTATGTCAATCATGCGAAAAAAGACAGGCGTCTACACACATCAAAACTATTTTAAACGGTGAATTAAAAGAATTCAACCTTTGCAGCGACTGTGCCGCAAAGCTTGGATATGGTTCATTCTTTACTAATTTCGGCTTTGATATCGACAAGCTTTTCGGCAGCTTCATGGATATTCCAAGCCCCCAGAGGAAGGCAAAGCGCTGTCAGTTCTGCGGGTCAAGCTTTGAGGAAATTGCAAAATCGGGCAAGGTGGGCTGCGCCCATTGCTATGAGGAATTTTATGAGGAGCTTCTTCCTTCTATACAGCGTATCCACGGAAGAACAAATCATACGGGAAAGCTTGCAAGAAGTGCAGGAACAGAGGTCAAGGTCAAAAATGAGATCGCTAAATGCAAGGCGGAGCTTGAACAGGCTATTAAAACTCAGGAGTTTGAAAAGGCTGCGGAGCTTCGTGACAAGATAAAAGAGCTTGAAAAAAATATCACTGAAAGTGAAAATGCATAAGGGGTGAGAATTATGAGTGAAAATGCTACTGTAAACGAGAGAAAAGATATCAGTGATGTTGTTATCAGCACAAGGATAAGATTTGCAAGAAACCTGCGTGATTATCCGTTCCCGTGCAGATTAAGTGAGGATTCAAAAAGACGTGTTGCCGCAACTGTACGCAATGCTGCCCTCGGAGGGAGTCATGCTATATCGGGCAGGTTCCGCTATATCCAGATGTCCGAGCTTACACAGGAAGAGGCTGTATCTTTAGTTGAAAGACATCTTGTAAGCCCTGAATTTATTTCCGACAGACAGGGCAGAGGGCTTCTTCTGCTTGATGATGAATCGGTAAGCATTATGATAAACGAGGAGGATCATATCCGCATACAGGTCATTCGTCCGAATATGGATCTTGACGGAGCATATGATCTTGCAGATAAGATTGATACCCTTTTTGATGAGCAGCTTAATTTTGCATTCAATGATAAACTGGGATATCTTACACAGTGTCCGACAAATATCGGTACGGGCATGAGGGCGTCCCTTATGCTTCATCTTCCTGCATTGAAGGAAAGCGGAGCAATGGGAAAGATAAGCGCATCTCTTTCAAAATTAGGTCTTGTGATAAGAGGTATGTACGGCGAGGGCACTGACCCCAAGGGAGCCGTATATCAGCTTTCAAATCAGGTAACTCTCGGCATTTCCGAAAAAGAAGCGCTCAATAATCTAAGGGATATAGCAATGCAGCTTATTACACAGGAAAGAGCGGCAAGAAAGGCTATGTCTGAAAACATTACAGTTCTTGACACGGTATATCGTGCATTCGGTACGCTTAAATATGCAAAGCTTCTGAGCAATGATGAATGTATGAAGCTGCTTTCCTACCTCAGATTCGGAGTTGAGATGGGAATATTTGAGAATATAGATTTCGACACCATAAACCACCTTATGATCGAAGTCCAGCCTGCAACTCTTATGAAAAATGTAGGCAAGAAGCTTTCGCCGCAGGAGAGGGACTGCATCCGTGCGGAGGTCGTCCGTACAGCGCTGCTCAGGAAGCAGGTTCCTGCAAACCGTCGTCTTGGAGGGGAATAGTGATTAGTGTTCAGTGATTA
>DEHG01000087.1:23077-35171 GCA_002351795.1 Ruminococcaceae bacterium UBA2806
AGTGATTAGTGTTTAGTGATCAGTGTTTAGTGATTAATGTTTAGTGTTTAGAATATTGTAATTTTTCTACTAACCACTACCCACTATCCACTACCCACTAATTATGGGGAGGGGTAATTATGTATAAGTTCAACGGTTTTACAGAAAAGGCAAATGCTGCTATCAATTCCGCTATTGATACAGCGGAGGCAATGGGACATAATTATGTAGGCAGCGAACATATACTTATGGGTCTTTTTTCTGATGAAGAAAGCGCTGCCTGCCGTATCCTTATCAATGCGGGAGCAGATGAGGAAAGTATAGCAAAAGTACTTGTGGATACAATAGGCGCAAATTCTCCGACAGAGCTTACTCCTGAGGATTTTACGCCGAGGACAAAGCTGCTTTTGCAGAATTCCGTCAGATATGCCGCAAGAATGGGGAACAGCTATGTAGGAACGGAGCATATCCTGCTTTCAATAATTTCCGACAGCGGCAGCTATGCAATAAGATTCCTGAAGGAGACAGGCGTTGACATTTCCGAAATAGAATCAGGTCTGAAAGAAATATTCGGACAGCAGGAAAAGGACAGCTCTCAGCAGCAGTACCGACCTGACGGAAAGCCCGCCGGCAAAAAATCTGCTCTTGAAAAATTCGGACGTGATCTTACAAAGGCTGCCGAAAAGGGAGAGATCGACCCCGTTATAGGAAGATCTGAGGAGATAGAAAGAGTTATTCAGATCTTGTCTCGCCGTACAAAAAATAATCCCTGTCTTATCGGTGAACCCGGCGTCGGTAAAACTGCCATTGCAGAGGGGCTTGCGCTGAAAATCGTTTCGGGTGATGTTCCTGAACCGCTTAAAGGTAAGCGAATAATTTCTCTTGACCTTACGGGAATGGTCGCAGGTACGAAATACAGGGGCGATTTTGAGGAAAGAATAAATGCTGCGATAGAAGAAGTGAAAAAGAGTAAGGATATTATTCTTTTCATTGACGAGCTGCATACGATAATCGGATCGGGTGCAGCAGAAGGCTCGGCGGACGCTGCAAATATTTTAAAGCCGTCACTTGCAAGGGGAGATTTTCAGGTCATAGGCGCAACGACCATAAATGAGTACCGTAAATATATCGAAAAGGATGCGGCGCTTGAAAGACGTTTCCAGCCTGTCAATGTCGGTGAACCGAGTGAAAGCGAGGCTGTAGAGATACTCAAGGGTCTGCGTGATAAATATGAAGCCCATCATAAGGTCAGAATAACGGATGAATCCATAGATGCGGCAGTAAAGCTTTCTTCAAGATATATTGCCGACAGATATCTGCCCGA
Organism: Ruminococcaceae bacterium UBA2806; assembly: GCA_002351795.1. Lineage (GTDB taxonomy): Bacteria > Bacillota > Clostridia > Oscillospirales > Acutalibacteraceae > UBA1213. Next base: position 24,381 of record DEHG01000087.1, read on the forward strand.
TAAGGCGATAGATCTTATAGATGAGGCTGCATCAAGGGTAAGACTGCGTAAATATACAGCGCCTGATGATTTACAGGAGCTTGAAAACCGCTATAAGGAGCTTGAACAGGAAAAGGAAGAAGCCGTTAATTCACAGGATTTTGAACGTGCCGCATCTCTGCGTGATGAGCAAAAGGCAATAAAGGAAAAGCTTGATGAGAAAAAACAGCGCTGGGAAGAAAAGAACGAGCATAAAAATGATTGTGTTACGGCTGAGGATATAGCTGAGATAGTATCAAGCTGGACGGGCGTTCCTGTCGTTCAGCTTACCGAAGAGGAAAGCAAAAGACTGCTCCGCCTTGAAAGCATACTTCATGAACGCATTATAGGTCAGGATGAGGCTGTTTCGGCAGTGTCGAGAGCTATCCGCAGAGGCAGAGTCGGACTTAAAGATCCGAAAAGACCTGTCGGTTCGTTCATATTCTTAGGTCCTACAGGCGTGGGCAAAACAGAGCTTTGCAAGGCGCTTGCAGCTGCAATGTTCGGTGATGAAAATGCTATGCTGCGCTTTGATATGTCCGAATATATGGAAAAGCATACGGTGTCGAAGCTTATCGGTTCACCTCCGGGCTATGTCGGATATGATGAGGGCGGTCAGCTTACCGAGGCGGTAAGGCGCAGACCTTACAGCGTTCTGCTTTTTGATGAGATAGAAAAGGCTCATCCCGATGTATTCAATATGCTATTGCAGATACTTGACGAGGGAAGGCTTACGGACAGTCAGGGCAGGCATGTCAATTTCAGGAATACAGTTATTATACTTACTTCAAACGTTGGCGCAAGGATGATAACCGAAAAGCAGAAAAGTATGGGCTTTTTCGGCGGCGACTCTGAAAAGGTCAGGAATGACGAGGAGATCAGGGATGCCGTTATGGGCGAGCTGAGACAGCTTTTCAGACCGGAATTCCTGAACAGAGTTGATGATATAATCGTATTCAAAAAGCTTACCGAGGATAATATAAAGGATATTGCCGGGAATCTTCTTAAAGGTCTTACTGAAAGGCTTGACGAGCTTGATATAAAGGCAAGCTTTACGGATGAGGCTGTTGCGGCTGTTGCGAAGGCGGGATATGATGATGTATATGGCGCAAGACCGCTGAAAAGAGTTATTCAGTCCAAGATAGAGGACGCCATATCCGAAAAGATGCTTGACGGAAGCATAAAAGGCGGAGATACAGTTGTTTGCAGCTATGATAACGGGTTTGTTTTTACAGCCCAGAGTAGCGATCAGTAACGGACAGCATAAAAGTATACCGGTCATTGCAGTACCAGTGGTGGTAAGCAATGACCGGTGATTTGTTTTATTGATTATTGCAGCGGCTGCCTGACTGCGGCGTTTTCGGAATATCTGTCTACAATAACTCCGTCACGCAGATTGACTATGCGGCTGCTGTAGGAAGCACATTCTGCGGAGTGCGTTACCTGTAGGATGGTAACTCCCTTTTCACCGTTAAGACGCTTGAACAGCTGCATTATCTCAGCACCTGAGGCAGAGTCAAGATTACCTGTCGGCTCGTCTGCAAGGATTATCTCAGGCTCGCCGAGGACTGCCCTTGCAATTGCAACTCTCTGCTGCTGACCGCCTGAAAGCTGTGCAGGATATGACTTCACCTTGCTTTCAAGACCTGTAATTTCAAGTATCTCACGGTATTTGTCCTTGTAATCGGAAATGCGCCGTCCGCTCATTTCAAGCGGGAGAAGGATGTTATCCTCAACAGTCAGATTCGCCGCAAGGTTATAGAACTGGAATACAAAGCCGATATTTCTGCACCTTAGCTCGGACAGCGTATTGTCGCTCATCTGTGAAATGCTCTGCCCTGCAACATATATGTCCCCTGTGAAATCCCTGTCAAGACCGCCTATCAGGTACAGCAGAGTCGATTTTCCGCTTCCCGATTCACCCATAAGGGATACAAAGCTCCCTCTTTCGATATCAAGATTTGCTCCGTCAAGAACTGTCTGCGCTGTTTCGCCCTTGCCGAAGGTTTTATGTATATTTCTTGCGCTTATTACGATATTGTTTTCGTTCATGGTTATCCTCCTTAATCCGCACTTGTCTTGATCTCTTCCGCAATATTCATCTTTCCAAGCTCTGCAACAGGCTTCAATGCCGACGTAAGCAGAATGATAAATGCTATCACTCCGAATAAAAGCGAATATAACAGCGGGTCAGTAAGCGGTACGCTCATGTTGAGTGTAGTAAGTGCCTTGTTGCATATGTACAGGAAATACAATCCGAAAATTACGGACGCTAAAGCGGAAATGCCGCAGGTAAGAACAGTTTCCGTAAGTATCAGCTTTTTCAGACCGCCTTTGCTCAGAGAGGTCGAATAGTATACGGCAAACTTTCTTCTTGACTGCTCGAAGCCCATCATGATATTGCTTGACGTTCCTAAAAGCGAAAGCGCTAAGCCAAGTACCATTACAGCATATACAATATTCAGTATGCTTTCCATATAGGATCTCTGTTCGAGAATGTAATCTTCAATAGTCTTTATGCCTGTCAGATCATCACCAAGAGTCGAATTCATCATACTCATAATATCCATTGTTTTCTCAGGCTGATTCTTTACAAGAACCATAGTCGGGTAATCAAAATATACGCTTTTGTAATTGTCAAGACTTATAAGGACCGTATTTCCGAGGCTGTTGAAACGACCGCCGTCAACAATATGCGATATTTTCAGCTTGAATTCCTTAGGAAGATATTTTTCAATATTCAGCTTTATTATCATTTCATCCCCGATATTCAGCGAAAGCTTTTTTGCAAGTATCTTATCTACGGCGATCTCATTTTCACCGAGCTTCTGAGGACAGTCTGATATCCCCGTGAAATTCCTGAATCCTCCGTCAGGCAGTCCCACTACATAAAGCTCACGTTCCTCGCCGTTTACCATTGCCTTTGTATCATACATCAGGCTTTGGTAATACAGACATTCGACATCCGTTACGCCGTCAATATTCTTTATGGCATAATCATAATGCTTTCCCTCCTGCTGAGGTAATGTAATTATAATATTGGCGTCATAGATCCTGGAATCAATAAAATTCAGAAGCGACACTGCTATGACAAACATTGCTATAGTCAGCGACAGTGCCGACAGGATGATCTGTGCGGATGAAACACTGCTTTTTGTTGTAGCGATCTCCTTTGCGGCAAGCTTTGCAACGGGCTTTTTCATTGCTGTGAACATTGAAGAAAGCAGACGTGACAGTAATGAAATGATAATCGGGAATATCATTACTGCGCCTATAGTTGAACAGAATGCGGCAGCTATAAGCATTACAAAATCTTCAAATGCTGCAAATAATATTATTCCGAGAGCGATCAATATAAAGCCGAAAATCGTCAGGACTTTTGAAGGCAGATATGCGCTTTCCTTTGTTCCGAAAATAATATCTCTTACAGGAGTTTTTGACGCTTTGATTATAGCTCCTGCCGAGAAAACACACTGTACAAGAGTAACCACAAGTATAACGGCAATTACTGTCAGCGGGGAAATGACCTCAGTTCTTGTCATTTCAGAGCCATCGGGATTTGCGGGAACAAACATTGAAAGCAGCGCCCCTGATCTGAACGGAAGAAACAGCAGTGACCCGATCAATCCTCCGCTGATACCATAGAATATGCTTTCAGACATAAGCAGCATACCTGTTCCTGTGATACTGCCGCCGATGCTTCGGAGCATTCCTATAACGGACATTCTTTCGTTTACGATATGCTTTGACATCGACACGACAATAAAGCATACCATCAGGAATACCACCGCAAATATCAGATAGTAAATACTGAGCATACTTGCCATGGTTTCATCGGAATCAAGGGAGGCAGTTCCCATAAATGAATGATCGGGATATTTCTGCATAAGCATATCCGTTGTTTCCGCAACCATTTCATCGGGCAGATCGGCATAGGCAAGGAATGCGCTTCCCTTTTTGGAGCCTGTCACTTCCCAGCATTTTTCCTGCGACATCAGCATTGATACCGGTGCGGAACTGAAAAAACGTGTCGAGGGCGCAATATCAAGTATTTTCATAGTATATTTCTTGCCCTCATCGCCAGTGAAGGTGAATTCATCGCCGATGCCCTTGTCAATGATAGTCGCAAGATTCTGTGTTATGGTAATACCGCCGTCAGTGGAGTAAGGCTTTTCAAAAATATGCATTTCATAAGCAAGCTTTGTATCCATGCCGATTATAGAGATCTCGGTATTCTGAACGTAATTGAAAAATCTGTCATTGGGAACGGTATAGTTTACCTTTCCCATTGATCTTTGTATTATACGGCTGCCGGGCGGCAGATCATTTTCTGTGACCCGTATATTGTTTTTGCCGTTTATCATCATAAGGTCAACGTCACCGTAATTTGATCTGAAAAAGTCATACATATCATTCTGTACGGTGCGTATACCCGATATACAGAACAGTGATGCAAATGCAGCGGCGGCAAGTGACAATATGATTATTGCAGTACGCAGCGGTTTGCTTATTACATTACGAAGTACAAGTTTTGCTCTTATCACAATTCATCACCACACCTTTACCCTGTTTTCCGGAGCAACATACATTTTGTCCGTTTCCTTTATCCCGTAAATATCATAAAATTCATCCATGCTGGCTGCAACAGCATTGCTCCTTGCCTCTGCGGGACTGTGTTCATCGCCCTCAAGCTGTTGCACAACATCTGTTACAAGCACAAGACTTGCCCATTGCGTCGCCTGAGCTTCAAGGATCTCCTTCTGATGCTCTTTATTGTCTGTCGTATTCAGAATACATTGCAATGCCCCGATATCCGCAATGTTCTCACCCAAAGTAAGCTCTCCGTTAATATTATACACATCCAATATGGTGTATTCAGAGTAGTATTTCTTGACCCTGTCCATAAGCTCATTATATTTTTCTTTATCAGTTTCGTTGATCCAATTTGTATTATAGTTTCCGTTTTCGTCATACAGGAAACCGTTTGAATCAAACGCATGGTTCATTTCATGTCCTATTACCCCTCCGAGCATACCTAAGTTCTTGTATTCGCTCCATTTTGCACTGAACGATGCTTCGGACAGCATTGCCGCAGGAATCGTTACGGTATTGACTAAAGAATTATAAACTGCATTTACAGTTATCGGAGACATATACCATGTTTTTCTGTCTGTTTTATAATTCAGCTTATCCAATTTTTCCTGCAGCTTTCCTCTCTTGACTGCAATGACATTTGCGATCAGACTGCCGCCGTCCTTTGCGGGAACGATCTCAAAGGGCGAGACATATTCCTTGTTATAGCCGATAAGGAATAACATATTGTCAAGCTTTGAGATATATTTTTTCTTTGAATCTTCTCCTAATCTGTCACATTTCATGATAAGACTGCGGCATGACTCTTTCAGATCGCTTGTCATTTTTTCCGCTGCCTTCATTGTATCATCGGTACAGATCTCCCTGCCGTAAATAATTCCGATCTCCTCTTCAAGAAGTGATATCACAAATTCCTTTGCTGCTTTATCCGGGTTCTTAGCAATAGATGATATACTGGTATCGGAATCCAACATATCGGGAGGAAGAATGTCGCCGTATCCGAATATAAGACAGTCAAGAGCATAGTCCTTTAATGCTCTGAGATGTTCATCGGTAAAGAATTCGTTAATCTTTTCAGCCTGATGAAGTTCGTATAATGACAGCTTATCGACCTCTTTTCCTATACCGAAGGATGAAAGTAAGTCGTCGGTATTGATATTGCTGAATATTTTTGAAAATTCGCTCCTGTCTTTAAGAACGTAATGGATATTCACATCCAGCCTTTTATCGGAATCCGATGTCGCATAGGCTATTTCGTTTATCATTCCGAGAACATTATTTATCCTGTCTTTCATTTCTGCTTTATCGACTTCAAGGAACTCAAGGACTTTTTTTGTAAGGTCACCAATGTCTTCCGATCCTCTGTCTGTTTTTGTGAAATTCTCCTTCATATTTCCGCAGGTATTCAGATTCATAAGATATAACCTTGGCTTGGAGGAATCATAAAGATCAGGCTCTGAGGAAAAAACAAAAAATGAACCTATCCCGTATTCCTGATATATTTTACCGAGAGCCTTGACAAGCTCATCCGTTGTTGATGAGTCATCTATCATTTTGGCGGCGGCTTTTATTATATCAGCACCGTCCTTTTTCCGTCCTTTGGTATCAAGATACTGATTATACATCTCCTTGACCATTTCCTCATATGAACCCGCTTCCGGCTCGGAGGAGATTATTTTGTCTACTATATTGAAAAGATATTGTTTCATTTCTTCTTCGATATTTGCAAATGTACCAAAGTCATCCCTGCCGTAAGGGATCTGACCATGGGTAAGATAATCGTAATTGACATAGCCGTAAAAATTTTCCCCTGCTTCAGGTCTGGTATGTACAACAGAGGTTTTTTTCGGTTCAGGCATAACCGGAGCCTCGTCTGCACATGAGGAAAACGACATAAGCATAACAGCCGCAGTCAGGATGGACAACAGTTTTTTTGACATAAGCTTCATCCTTTCGCATATCAGATTGTGTAGATCTGAAATACTGAGCCTGTTTTAAAACTCATTAATATTTCAGTATCTCAAAAAGTATATTTCGATTATAACATATTTTCTTGCTTGTGACAATAAAAAATATACAAGATTTACATTTTTTTACACTTATTTCTTTTTTATTACGAACGTAAAGACCCGAAATAAAAAAGGGGCTGCCGCACTTGATAAGCGTTTCAGCCCCTGTCAGCCGATATCTCCGCCGTCTGCGGGCGGGGAATGTCGGACTGTTATTTTTTGTGCTTTTTTGCATTTAAAGTGATTTTTCTGAGTTTTGCCTGAATGAATTTCTTTTCAAGAGCAGGTGTGTATTTTTCTACTATAAATGTAAGTAATATGAATATTCCAAGCTCCAGTACGAAAATCCCGCAGAAGTTCAGAATAATATAAAGATTCAGCTCTGAAAAAACAAAGAACCATCTGAAAACCGTAATGCCGATTATCATTCCTGCATTCATGAGGATGAACAGAACAGTTCTTATCACATTGAACGGTCTTGATATTTTGAACAGTATCATCATTGATCCAGCTGTAAGAGACAGAACACAAAGCGTCGTATAATCAAGCTCGCTCATTCCGAAAAGCTTCTGAGCGATAACGCATATCATTATGCCGATGGTGATTGTCAGACCCGCCGGAACGGAGCTTCTCAGGATGTTAAAAATGAATATACCCTTTATTCTTTCCTTGTTTGGCTCTAAAGCGAGGATGAATGACGGTATGCCTATGGTAAAGGCATTTATAAGGGTATATTGTATCGGCTGGAAGGGATAGGATGCCGATACAAAAATGAAAAATATGGCAAGCAGGACAGAAAAAACTGTCTTTACTATATATAATGCCGCCGAACGCTGGATGTTGTTTATGTTCCTTCTGCCTTCGAGAACGACCTTAGGCATTGACGCAAAGTTGGAATCGAGCAGAACAAGCTGAGAAACGTTTCTTGCGGCATCGCTGCCCTCAGCCATTGCAATGCTGCAGTCGGCTTCCTTCAGCGCAAGAACATCGTTTACGCCGTCGCCTGTCATTGCGACCGTATGTCCCTGTTTTTTAAGAGCAATGACAAATTTCTTTTTCTGAGCAGGAGTAACTCTGCCGAAAACGGTATATTTCTTCATTGCATCTTCGATAAGCTCATCTGTAGTCAGTGTTGCTGCATCGACAAAGCTTTCCGCATTTTTTACTCCTGCACGTTTTGCAACGTTTGACACTGTTATCGGGTTGTCGCCCGAAATGATCTTGACCTCAACACCCTGGTCTGCAAAGTATCTTAGTGTGCGGGGCGCTTCTGGTCTGATCTTGTCATTGATAAGCGCAATTCCTATAACGCTGATATCATCGGGCAGATCCTTGCCGTTAAAGCTTCCATCGGAATGTGCAACTATGATCGCACGGTAATTTTTTGAATACTCGGCAAGCATATTTTTAAGATCAGCGGGAACTTCTTTAAGAATAAACTCGGCTGCACCCATGATATATGCTCCGCCGCCCTCGAAATGAGCGCCCGACCATTTCTTTTCGGATGAGAAGGGGATAACAGTATCCGCCTTCATATTTCCCTTTTCCTTGCAGTGGTCTTTGATCGCCATAAAGGTCGCATTGGTATCCTCAAGCGCACTGGCAAGCTCTGTCAGGGCGTCTTCGACATTTTCCTTTTCGGAATCACCGTATGGAACGATATCCGCAACTTCCATGCATCCTTCTGTAATGGTACCCGTTTTGTCAAGGCAAAGGACATCTACTCTTGCAAGTGTTTCTATACAGTACAATTCCTGCACAAGTACCTTATGCTGAGAAAGACGTATAACCGCAACCGCAAGAACAGTACTTGTCAGAAGCATAAGACCTTCGGGGATAATGCTTGTAGTCGAAGCGACAGTTGCAACAACGACCCTTTGCAGTTCGGCAGACATTTCTCCGAAAAGCGTTGAAACAGTCTGCTGATGATCTGTGATCCTGTTAATCTGATGGATAAACTGCATTCCTGCAAGTGGAAGTATTATAAATGTAAGAAATCTTACTATATTCCGGAGAGTTATCATTATCTCCGAATTGACCTGCTTTGTGTACTTTGCTTCAGCCGATATCTTTGATGCATAGTTGTCAGCCGCAACATGCTCGACCCTTGCTGTACACTTTCCGCTTACTACATAGCTTCCCGAAAGAACCATATCGCCGCTGCGCTTGATAATGGCGTCGGATTCGCCTGTAAGCAGGGATTCGTTTACTTCACATTCTCCCGATACGATAACGGAATCGACGGGTATCTGATTGCCCTGTGAAAACTGTATAATATCATCAAGCACGATATCCTCGGTGGAAACGCTTTGCTTTGCGCCGTCACGGATAACGACAGCTTTTGTTGCGGAAACGATGGAAAGCTTTTCTATTGCGCTTTTTGCACGAAGCTCCTGAATGATACCGATTATTGTGTTAAAGAACATTACGCCTAAAAAGAGCATATTCTTATATGACCCGACAACAAAAACGGCAATGCCGAGAAGCAGGTTAAGTATATTGAACAGAGTTACGATATTATCATAAAGGATACGCTTAACGCTTTTACCCTTAGGCTGAGTATCGTAATTGTTAAGTCCGTCTTTTTTCCTTTTTTCCGCTTGTTTTGCAGTCAGACCCTTTTCCGGGGATGCTGTGATCCTCTGAACGATCTTTTGACCGTCTGTTTTTTCATTATTTTTTGTACTCATATTTCAACTCCTTGGTATGATCAGCAGAAAACAGTTTATTGTTGAAATGATACAACAGCTGACTCAACTAATTATACCATATATCGTAAGCAAATAAAAGAGAAACAGGAATTATTCTTATGACTTTTTGAATGAGTTATTATTACAAACATTTTTAAGGTATTGTTTGTACGGATCAGGCGGCTTGTTGAGTTTCACTTATCCACGGGAGAATGTTCAGTAAACCAGCGTGATATCTCATCTACTACCATTGCGCTTTCGCGCAGATCCGGACGCACTACGGGGAAGGCATGGATAAGCTCCGGATTGCTGCCCATGTGGCGGAGTCTGTGCTCTATGCCCTTATTACCCAGTTCTCCGGCAAAATCAAGAGTATAGCGTTCAAGCATATCAGCCTTGCTCGTTACCAGATAGCATGGAGGAATGTTGTAGATTATTTCGGGATGCTCGGGGTTTGTGTATTCAGACATTTTCCTGCTTTTTTTGTCATTGCCGTAAAAGGACTGCGAGAGGAACCGACCTAACGCATCATTTCTTGTGGTATAGAACATACCGCAGATCAGACCAAGCGCCTTGATGTTCATTTTTGCAGGAGGATATCCTATCGCTTCCTGAAGTACCTTTGATTTCTTCATTGCGGTAACATATGTAGCGAGATATGCCCCGGCGCTTTCTGCTGCCATGAATATTCTTCTGTAGTCCACATCAAAATCCGGCAGCATCCTGCCTACGATATCCATTCCTGAGCAAACATCATCGAACTGCTCATATACCCGGACATCAGGCACAAGACGGTATTCAAGAGAAAAGACGATATATCCCCTCATTGAGAGCAGTCGGCAGAATCCCGATGAAAGCTCCTTGTTTCCGTCGATAAGCCCGCCGCCGTGGATATTGATGACAACGGGGAGGTCAGTACCCTTTGCGCCCAACGGCTCATATATGTCCATGAAAAGCTCCTTTCCCTCACGGTTCTTATATGGTATGTCTCGGTATTCAGTAAGCCCTTCCGGGGAGATTTCGGGAATATTGTCAAGACCGAGCTGTTTGGAAAGCTCTTTTTTAACAATCGAAATTGTAATCAATTCTTTCAGAGACATGATATTTCCTCCTTGATTTTTTGTTTTTTTTTGAATAATCTATATCGTTAATTATAATGGATATATATTGTCAAGTCAATATCTTACAGCTGACAGCGGGCTTCAAGCTCCAAATAGAAATGTCCACCTGTAAGGCGGACAAATTACTTATTAATTATTTAATTGAAAGATCCTGAAAAAATAAACATCTACAGCCCTTTGATTGAAATGAACAACCGGTATTATAATATGATGCTGTTTGTATGCGCATACATATTGCGAGGGAGGATAATCTGTACAGATATGACTATAAGGCAAGATGATAACTCTTGCCTTATAGTTATAACAATTATGTAGTGACCCATCGGGGATTCGAACCCCGGACACCTTGATTAAAAGTCA
>DEHG01000087.1:35282-35508 GCA_002351795.1 Ruminococcaceae bacterium UBA2806
CGGAGTCAAAGTCCGTTGCCTTAACCATTGGGCGACACCCCAATGTCTTTCCGCAAAATATACGCAGCCGAAGCTGCGTATCTGCAGGACTAAGGGTGGGTAATCGGATTCGAACCGACGATCTCCAGTGCCACAAACTGGCGCTTTAACCAGCTAAGCTATACCCACCATAACGCGCTGAAAGGGACTCGAACCCCTGACCTACTGCTTAGAAGGCAGTTGCTCT
>DEHG01000087.1:35556-38836 GCA_002351795.1 Ruminococcaceae bacterium UBA2806
TGGAGCGGGCGAAGGGAATCGAACCCTCGTATCCAGCTTGGAAGGCTAGTGTTCTACCATTGAACTACACCCGCATGTCTCAGCGACGTATATTATATTATCACACATTTTATTATTTGTCAAGTATTTTTTTAAACTTTTTTTGATACTATATCAAGACCGGACAGGGTATGGGCATAGAATTATCCATGCCCGCAAAAAAAACAGTAAAACAGGGGACAGCCGCACTTTTGTTTGTGCGGCTGTCTTTTCAAGTCTGATTTTATTCTGCTTAGTGTCAGTACTTAAATATTTCTGAATAATACTATAAGTGTATTATTTCTTTTTGCCTGTTTTCTTTCCGGAAGGAGAAGAAGTCTTTTTTGAAGCATTGGCAGATGCATTTGTCTTTGCTTTTGCCTGATTTGAAGAAGCCTGTACAGTAACGCTGTCCCAATTTATCTCATCTTCAACAAAGCCTTCTGTTTTTTTCTTATGATTAACAACAGCCTTTGCAATAAAACCGCTGATGAATACAAGACCGGATACTACCCAGCCCGCAGCGATCTGTGACCATATCGGATATCCTCCGTAGGAACCGCCCTTCTGACCGAACAGAACGATCATATTCCATACAAACAATGCAACAAGTAATACGGGTGAAACAACCTTTATAGATGATGCAAACCACCAGTACGGGGCTTTGAATTTCTTTGCATTTCTGTTGACCTCATGATGAACCTTTTTAAGATCAAAGCACCAGCCTATTGCAATACATTCCAATACACCGATAAGTATAAGGTTGATCTGGTTAGTCCAGTTGTCTACGATATCGAGCCATGCAAGTCCTGCCTGAGTTGTGAAGATAAGCGAAATGAGTCCGCATATAGCGCATACAGCTATTGTTACTGTCTTTGGCTTGAGATGGAACTTATCCGATACGGCAGCCGATACGCCCTCTACAATTGAAAATGCGGAATCTATTGCAAGTGTAATGAGCATCAGATAGAATACTGCGCCGAATACTGCATTCAGCCAGCCGATATTTGTAAGGTTGACTATTGCCTGCGGATATACTATAAATGCTGTTGCAACACCGCTGTCCGTGATCTTATCAAGCATTCCTGTTCCGCCCATTGTTGAGAACATAACGATACCTGAAAGAATACTGATCGCCATATCAGAGAATGCGATTATCATTGCGTCTGCTGCAACATCTGCATCATCACCAAGGTATGAACCGTATGCAAACATAATTGCCATCATAATTGAAAGACTGTAGAATACCTGTCCTATAGCATCGACCCAGAGTGAAGGATCTGACAATGCGGAAAAATCGGGTATGAAAAGCATTGCAAGACCTTCTCCTGCGCCTTTCATTATGCAGCCCTTTATTGCCATTATCAGAAGCAGTAAAACAGGCGCAAAAACAGTAAATTTAACTACCTTTCCGACAGAGCTTGCTCCATTCCTGATACAGAAAAAGATAAGTGCCCATGCTATTAATGTGCAGAGAAGAACTTCACCGGGGATGGAGGAGCCTTCAATAGCTCCTGTTGTCTGCGTCAGTTTAAAATACAGATTGGAAGCTTCCTCACTGTTTCCTGTCATTCCTGCAAACTGCCATGAATTTGCAAACATCAGTATTACCCATGCAAATACGACTGCATAGTAACAGACAATTACAAATGCATTGGAGGTAGCTGCCCAGCCGATGGGCTCGAATTTCTTTCCGATACCTCTCATCGACTCGATCGCACCCTTACGGAATTTTCTTGAGATAGATATTTCCATCATCAGAAGCGGTATTCCCATTGCAAGCATTGCTACAAGGTAAACCAGCAAAAATGTTCCGCCGCCATGCTTTGCGGCCAGTCCCGGAAATCTCCAGGCGTTGCCCAGACCCACCGCTGAACCGACTGCGGCAAGAATGAACGTGAAGCGTGAGCTCCATTGACTTCGTTTCTCCATGATCTTTATTCTCCTTGATTTTTCCGGAAACGCTTCCGGATTATTATGTGTCCGACTTTAGCAAACACTTATTCCTATTATACATGATTTAAAAACAATTTCAATAGATAATAACAATTATTCTGTTTTTTTGTTAAAAAAGTATAGTAAAAAAATGACAGACAATTTTATCATTTTTACTGATATCATGACATTGGCGGTAAAGGGGTCATAACAGCGGATGTCTTTTAAAATCCCAGCTTCTTTCAAAGCTGTCCCAGTCTGTTTTTGATAAAGATACATTTTCCTGTGCTATAGATGAGATCAATTCTTTTTTGGAATTATCAATATAAAGCGGCAGATCGCCGATATTTCCTACCTGAAAGTTTACTGTCGGTGCAAGAACTGACAGATAAGCGAATGCAGCTTTACTTGAAAGAAAAGCAAGAATATACATTACCTGATCTTCACATGGGAACATTGAAGAACCGGATACGTCAAAAATAAAACCTTTGGTTTTGTATCTTACGCCGAAATTTTCAAAGCCGAAAAGCGACCATGTTATTCCGGCTCTGAAATAATAATCAGTATTTCTCAGAACTGAACCCTTGAAGTTTTTCAGCTTTGTACCGTTGTTTTCCCAGTTGATAACATATTCGTTCATTCCGTACCATTTACGGAAATCCCCGCCTTTATTATACGGAAACCATTTTTTCCCGCTTCTGAGTGCCTTTTCAGCACTGCCGCATAAAAAACCGATCCTGTTATAGCTGACCTCATGCCAGTTACGGACGAATCTGTTATTGTCGCCTGTTGCAAGCCCCTGTTTTGGCTGTGCATATGACCTGAGCTGTTTGTATTTTATAAAGTTACTCCGCATATTATCCGTGATCCAGTATACAAAGGGACTGCCTGATACAATCTTGAAGATATTCTGATCTGCATAATAACAGCAATTCTGGTTATGGATATTTTTCAGTTTGAGATCAGTTTTATAATAATCCGCAAGTCTTAAAAAACTTGAAATATAATTATTTATTCTGCATTTTCTAAGAGTAAAAGCAGTTGCTAAAACATTGAATGAATTCAGATCCTCAAAAGTGGAAGCTCCCGTATGCATCATTGAATAAATGGCAGTATTGTTCAGAATATACTTTCTGACGTCTTCAAAAGAGTTTATGAACATCCATGTATGAATTGTGACCATAGCTGTGTAGCCGTATGGTTTTGTCAATTCAATGCATTTTAAAATAAAGACGGAATACAGTTCGCTTTTGCCTTCGGGATAGTTTTTGCTTATGTACGAGCTTAACGGACTGTTAAGATTTTTCTTTCCCATGTACGGAGGGTT
>DEHG01000136.1:0-1709 GCA_002351795.1 Ruminococcaceae bacterium UBA2806
GCTATGCTGCCGGTGATATCCTCTTCGTACATTCTCTGATCGAAGGGAATCGAGGCGTTGAATTCATCACTCGACGAAGTCGCTTCCTTTGAGAACCTTCCTTTCCAGAGCTTCATTGTATACTGCACCTCCTTCAGCTGTCTGTTTCTGGATCGCTCTGATCTTCAGCGGCAGCGACCACAGATTTATGAAGCCTTCCGCATCATACTGATTATATACCTCATCCTTACTGAAGGTAGCGAATTCTTCGTTGTAAAGTGAATATGGAGCCTTCTTGGCAGCAACGGTTGCGTTGCCTTTGTAAAGTTTCATCTTTACGGTTCCTGTTACGTTCTCCTGCGTCTTATCGACAAAGGCGCAGATTGCTTCTCTGAGCGGCGTGAACCAGAGGCCCGTATAGAGCAGCTCCGCAAATTTTTCTCCTACGATGGTCTTGTAGTGAGCTGTGTCTCTGTCGAGGATCAGCTCTTCCAGACCGGCATGGGCATTGAAGAGAATGGTTCCGCCCGGCGTCTCATAGACGCCTCTGGACTTCATGCCGACCAATCTGTTTTCAACGAGGTCAACAATGCCTATGCCGTTTTCTCCGCCAAGCTGATTGAGCTTCTTTACGATCTCAACACTGCCAAGCTTCTCACCGTCAATGGCAACCGGAACACCCTTGTCAAAGGAAATTGTTACATAGGTAGGCTTATCAGGAGCCTGTTCGGGCGAAACACCAAGCTCAAGGAAGCCTTCCTTATTATACATAGGCTCATTTGCGGGATCCTCAAGATCAAGACCCTCATGTGAAATGTGCCAGATATTCTTATCTTTTGAATAATTTGTTTCTCTTGTTATCTTGAGAGGAATGTTATGCGCCTCGGCATACTCTATTTCCTCATCACGGGATTTAAGATCCCACTCTCTCCAGGGAGCGATTATCTTCATATCGGGAGCAAATGCCTTTATAGCAAGCTCAAAACGCACCTGATCGTTGCCCTTGCCTGTGCAGCCGTGGCAGATAGCGTCTGCGCCCTCTTTGAGAGCGATTTCAACTATTCTCTTTGCAATGATAGGACGTGCAAAGGATGTGCCAAGGAGATACTTGCTTTCATAAACAGCGTCTGCCTTGATCGTCGGGAATACATATTCCTCGATGAATTCCTTATTAAGATCCTCTATATAAAGCTTTGAAGCGCCTGTCTTTATAGCCTTTTCTTCAAGACCCTCAAGCTCACTGTCCTGTCCAACGTCGCCGGATACTGCGATTACCTCGCAGTTATCATAGTTTTCCTTAAGCCACTGGATAATGATACTTGTATCAAGTCCGCCCGAATATGCCAATACTACCTTTTTAATGTCACCCATGACAAAAACCTCCGTTATATATAATATATTGCTTTGCCGATTCATGAACCGTGTGTATCACAAGCCGTCAAACACGCTACGTTTACTATTATACATCTTTTTATTCAATTTGCAAGTGTTTTATGAATATTTATTCAAATCCCGTGATTTTCAGCACTTAATACAGTTTATTCATAAATATTTGTTTATTATCATAGCATATTTTATATAGAATCAATACCTGATATATGCATTGTTTTGATTTTAACAAACAAGTATTTTTCTGATACAGAAATAAATGTATATTTTATACATTTATGCATATTTTGATGAATATTAGCTGTCGTTGGAAGGGGCAGTGGATAGTGGTTAGTGGTTAG
>DEHG01000136.1:1853-3365 GCA_002351795.1 Ruminococcaceae bacterium UBA2806
CGGAATGACCTCTTTGCCAGACTTTGAGCTTTGGGCTTTGAGCTAATAAAAGAGCTGAGTTTCCTTGATATAAACGCTTGAAAGTGATATAATATAATAACCGCTTATGTGCGGAAAACTCAATAACGGAGGTTATTTTTTATGGCTTTTGCAAGTATTGACCCGAAAACTGTTGACGTGAACTTTTTCAAGGCTATCGACAAGGACTGGATGCTTATTACGGCAGGCAGTGAAGAAAAACTAAACACAATGACTGCAAGCTGGGGCGGCACAGGTATTCTCTGGAATAAAAACGTTTCCTATGCTTTTATCAGGGAATCAAGATATACCCGTGAATTCGTTGATGGAAATGACTATTTTACCCTTTCATTTTTCGGCGGAAACATGAAAAAGGAGCTTGGATTCTGCGGCAGGAATTCGGGCAGGGATGTTGACAAGATCAAGGAAACGGGTCTGACCGTTGTATCCGATGAAGCAGCCCCCTACTTTGAACAGGCAGAGCTTGTTCTTGTATGCAAAAAACTGTACTGTCAGAAAATGGATAAGGAAAGCCTTATCGACAAGTCGCTGGCAGATCAGTTCTATTCCGACAACGACTGGCATTATTTCTATGTGGGCGAGATCGTAAAGATGCTCAAAAAGGTCTGATATGAAAAGAGTACTCATAACAGGGGCGTCAAGAGGTATCGGCGCAGAATGTGCAGGACAGTTTGCGGAAAACGGCTATGACGTTCTGATAAACTACAATAAAAGCAGAAACGAAGCAGAGCAGCTTTTAAGCGGATTATTGAAAAAGGGCTTTTCGGCGCAGATAATACAGGCTGATGTTTCAGACTCTTTGCAGGTAAGAAAAATGTTTGAAGCTGTCGGCGGTATTGATATACTTGTAAATAATGCCGGAATAGCACAGACAAAGCTTTTTACGGATATTACCGATGACGACTGGGATAGAATGATATCGACAAATCTCAGCAGCGCATTTTACTGCTGTCGTGCTGCTCTTCCCTATATGATAAACCGAAAATGGGGACGTATTATCAATATCTCCTCTATGTGGGGACAGGTAGGCGGTTCATGNNGAGGTGCATTATTCAGCTGCTAAGGCGGGTATTATCGGTCTTACAAAAGCCCTTGCCATGGAAGAGGGGCTTAGCGGGATAACCGTCAACTGCATTGCGCCCGGAGTTATAAAAACTGATATGACTTCACATCTTAGCGAAAACGACTTTACAGCTCTTAAAGATGAAACTCCTATGGGAACTATAGGCACTCCGTCTGATATCGCAAAGGCGGCGCTGTTCTTTGCTGACGTCTCGTCCTCGTTTATAACGGGACAGGTCTTAGGCGTAAACGGAGGTTTCGTGGTTTAGCAGTCGTTCTGCGCTCAAAACAAAAAACAGGTATCAGGCGTTAAGCTCCGACAGCAGGAGGAGCTTAAAAGCATTGATACCTGTTTCTCTATATTAAAATAACTATAAACTTTAGTTTATTAGTTTATAGTTATTTTAATTA
>DEHG01000081.1:0-8932 GCA_002351795.1 Ruminococcaceae bacterium UBA2806
ATAATATATTGAAAATACACATAAAAAGTTGTAAAATAGATTGTATAGAGTCAGAATATTAAGCGACAGGGTGATATCATATAAACACAAGTACAATAATTTATCTGATAACACAATTGTGCCCTGCGCCGGATTTTTGGAGGAAAACAACTTGAAACGGTTTTATTTTACCTGTCCTAAGTGCTTAAAAACTGTAATGTCAGGAACTGATATTTACGAAAAAAGAGCTCTGGACTGTTCATGCGGAAATAAGATCAATGTTGATCTGAACGAGCTTGTACTAAAGGAATGTGACAGCTGCGGTAAGAATAACGCCTTTATGAAAAACAAGGGAAAAGAGCAAAGCTGTCTTGCCTGCGGGAAAATGCTGAAGCTGTCATTACCCGAGGATATTCTCAGCGGCGACGATCGTGCCGTATTTGAGCAGATAAAGGAGATCCTCGGCAAAGGTCTGATGACAAAGGTCAAGATCGAGAAAGCTGACAGTCTTTTTAAAACGATCAGCGCAAAAGGCGATTTTGCGGGTTATGCCAATCATATCAATAACTATAAAGAGTTCAATATGTATGATTCGGAATATAATTCTGCTGTCAGGATAATGAACGAGTCATCCAAAAAGCTTGAGGACGCTGCAGAATATAATTCAAAGGAAGAATTAAGCGAGCTTGAATTAAGGTTTTCTGAAACAGCAAAAAGATTTTCTATGCTCGGCGGATTCAAAAACAGCGCACAATACAGATCCGTGTGCGAGAAAAAAGCTTCCGAATGTCATTTCCATGGAGAAAATATCAGAAAAGCACCTCCCGCACAAAGCACAGCCGCACCTGAACCGTCAGCGTCATTCAGACCTTCACCTATGAAGCAGCAGCCTTCAAGATTTGACCCCATACCTCCCCCTCCGCCTCCACCCCGTCAGCGTCAGGGCAAACCGGGCAGCATAAAAGGTGTACTTATCGGAGCAGCGGCAGCTGTTATACTTGGTGCGATATTACTTGTAGTTGTTCTCAACAACGGAAATGAACAGACAGAGCCTGCCATAAATACATCTGAATCACAAGCGTCTTCCACAGATAATACGCTCAGTGAAGTCAGCAGTGACGGCACAGATCTGGATGAATCCTACAGTTCATTTGTTCAGCTGATGAATGAGGGTAATTATGATCTGTACAGCCTTAATCTCTATATGGACGAGCTGAAAGGCTATAAGGACAGCGACAGTATCTTTGAACAGCACAAAGCGGGCTTTTATGAGAAGTTCAAAGGAACTGCAGAAAACTATCAGAATTCAAATGAATTTGATCTTGAGAACACACTTGAGATCATTGAAGGACTTCATTATTTCACAGGATATGAAAATGCCGATGAGCTTATAAATAAAACATTTGACAAAAACCTTGAATTTGTCGATCAGGAAAAAGCAGCAGGAAAATATGATGAAGCTGCCAAGATCCTGTTCGCACTTGGCGATCATATCAATGATTACACCGACAAGGAAAAGCTCAAGGGATATTTTACCGAGGTTGCAGACATTCTTTCCGAAAAGGATCCCGAAACCGCCGCAGAACTTCTTTCCAGCGTGACGTCCGGCGAGCCTCCGGAGCCGTAACGCGAAGTTCGCTTCACTCCGTTTCGCTCTGTCTGATTAAGCAATACTATCTTCCCCGCGTGGGTTACTTATTGGTCAATGTGCGATTGTCGCATTTATGCCCTGTGCGGGCACGCACCGGCGAGCCGCCGGAGCCGTAATTTCCATGCCCCGCTTTATTCTTTTTGCCCGGTTTTTATGTATCCGGTCTTATTGTCATCCTGAGCGAAGCGAAGGATCTTTAACGATTTCCACAACGCTCAGAATGACAAACTGTATTTTCCGGACAGTTCATGTCCGGATTATGTTTATTTTTGTTGTGAAAAATAATTATTTTATATAGGAGGTACTCTATGAAACTGATTCATTTATCCGACCTGCATATCGGAAAAAAGGTCAATGAACTCTCTATGATAGACGAACAAAGATTTATCCTTGATCAGATACTCGACGGGATCAGGACCGAAAAGCCTGACGCTGTACTCATATCGGGAGATGTTTACGACAAAACGACACCGCCGCTTGAAGCAGTAATGCTTCTGGATGAGTTTCTGAACAAACTGGAGATAAAGGGACTTTCGGTATTCCTTATCAGCGGAAACCATGACAGCCCGGAAAGGCTTTCCTTCGGCGCAGAGAGAATGAAAAAAAGCGGTCTATACATAAAAAGCATTTTTGACGGTGATCTGACCCCTGTTACACTTGAGGATGAATTCGGGAAGGTTAATATCTACAGTGTCCCGTTTATCAGGGTATCGGATGTCAATAATGCATACGGAACTGATCTACGCAGTATAAGCGACGCTTTTTCTTATGTTGTTGATAAAATGGGGCTTGATACAAAAGAGAGAAACGTTCTTCTGTCCCATCAGTTTGTTTCCGGCGCTTCTTTTTCGGAATCAGAAACAGCCGTGGGCGGTATAGAAAGTATAGATAAGGATGTTTATGCGCCCTTTGACTATACAGCTCTCGGACATATTCATAAGCCTCAGAATATCGGCAGCAAAAGACTGCGTTACTGCGGCACTCCGCTGAAATACAATATATCGGAAGTCGGCTATAAAAAAACCTACACCGTTGTTGAGCTTAACGAGAAGAAAGACGGGGACACTCTTTGCGATATAACCATAAGAGAGGTACCGCTTGTACCAAAGCATGAAATGGTAAAGATAGAGGGTTATTTCGATGAGCTTATGTCCATGAAAGCCGATGATAACGGCATAGTGACAAACAATTTCGTATATGCCGTATTGAGGGACAACAACTATGTAAAAGATGCAGCAATGCTGCTTCGCAAAAGATTTCCGAATCTGCTGAACATCAGCTATGAAGAAAAAACAAAAAGTACAGATTTCAGCTTTGAACTGACTATAGAGGATACTAAAAAGCAGACGCCGGAAATGATATTTACAGATTTTTACAAAAAAATACATGATGGGAACGAACCGGATCAGTCCGGAAAAGAAATTCTTATGAATGCCATAAAAGAAGTTTTCGGGGAGGATGCATTATGAAACCGTTAAAATTAGTAATATCCGCCTTCGGACCGTATTTTGAAAAAACGGAAATTGATTTTTCCATGATAGGAAGCAGCGGTATTTATCTTATCACAGGCGATACAGGCGCAGGAAAAACTACTATATTTGAAGCCATATGCTATGCATTGTACGGAGAAACAGCAAGCGGAAAGGACAGGAACGCCGCTATGCTGAGAAATAAACGTGCCGATGACAAAACAGAGACCTATGTTGAGCTTACCTTCATTTCCGACAATAAAATGTACAGTGTAAGAAGAAGTCCTGAATATGAACGTGAAACAAAAAAGACAAATCATAAGGCAACGTTTGAGCTGAATTATTATCAGGATGACAATATTACCGTATACAAAACAAAAACAAATCTCTCCGAAGGAACTGCCGAGATAGAGAGAATAATCGGTATTGACAAAACCAATTTCAAAAAGATATCCATGATCGCCCAGGGAGAATTTATGGATGTTATCCGTGTCAAAACCGAGGAAAGACAAAAAATACTTACATCCGTTTTCAATACGGAAAAATTCGGCGAGCTTACATTAAAGCTTAAAGAATACAGGGATGATGCAAAAAACAGAAAGGATATTCTCGGTCAGAAGATACTTAACGCCGCCTTTACAATAATCTGTGATTCAAACTCTCCTTACAGGCATGAAATAGATAATATAAAAACATCAGGCTATATTACACCTGCCGCTGCACAGGAGCTTGGCAAGATGCTTGCCGAAATAATAGAAAATGACGAAAGCAATGAAAAGGATGCCGCAAACCGGCGGGATAAGCTTAAAGAAAAAACGGAAGAAAATACAAAGCTTCTGACAATTGCCGCAAACCGTGCCGAAACAGAGAAACAACTGAGTATAAAAGCTGCAGAAAAAACAGCCTGTGAAAAAGCTATCCCCATTCTTGAAAAAGCGGTTGAAGACCTGAAGGATAATCCTGCCAGAGCAAAGGAAGCAGGCGAAACAGCCAAGGTTCTTGAAAGCAGGCTTGACGTATATGACGAGCTTGACAAAAAAGAAAAAGCATTGATCTTCCGTAAAAACGAAACCGCTGTAAAAGAAAAACTGCTTGCCAGCAAGGTATCAGAAAAAAACGGTCTGACGGAAAGAAAAAAGGAAACAGAAGAATTTTTGGAATCTCTTGCCGGGATCGAAAGCGAAAAAGAAAAAATAAACATTGAATATATGCAGACTATCGAGCTTGGGAAAAAACTGAGGAATCTTGAAGTAAGATATAAGGAGCTTGATACAGCTGTTATGGATCATGAAAGCAAGAAGCTGCGATGCCTTTCAGCTGAAAAAGAATATAAAAATGCCGCTGCCGGATACGAAAGCCTGTATACTGCTTATCTTAGCGATATGGCAGGAATTATTGCAAGGGATGAGCTGAGAGAAAACAAGCCTTGTCCCGTATGCGGTTCAATGGTCCATCCGACCCCTGCCGCTATCCGTAAGGACGCTCCCACAAAGTCACAGGTCGATTCCGCAAAAAAAGCAGCCGACAGGTGCAGATCGGACTTTGAAAACGCAGTTTCTTTATCAGGAGTAGCTGCAAGTACTAAGAATAAGGCTGCAAAAGAGGTATGCGATCTTATTCTGACGATATTCGACAAGCAGACAGATCCATCGGATATCGAAAGCATTAACCGATTCAAAGCGGAATTTGAAGGTCATATGTCCGCTTGTGAAAATAAAGCAAGGACATTGCAGAAAAACAAAAAAGTAACAGAAGAAAAAATCAAAAAGAAAGAACAGCTTGAAAAATCCCTTAAAAGCCTGTCTGCTGAATCCGATAATACAGACAAGGAGATAAATGAACTGCGGGTTGCGATAGAGACAGGAAAAACTGAAACTGTCATGCTCAGCGAACAATGCGAAAACATCAGAAAGGGTCTGAGGTTCAGTTCAAAGGATCAGGCAATTTCAGAAATAGATCTGAAAAAACAGCTTGCCGAAAAGCTGCTTTCCGAATTTGAAAAAGCGCAGAAAGAATACGAAAATAAAAAGCGTGAAATAGAGAATATCACCTCAGCAGAAAAAGAGCTTAAAGTGCAGATCGAAAAAATGCCCGTCACTGATATCGTCAGGCTTACTCAGGAAAAGCATGAGCTTGAAGAACAGACTAAGGCGCTGAATTACGAGGACAGGGAGATCGCAGCCCGTCTCGGAAGCAACAGAAAAGCATTGAACACAATAATAAACACGGAAAAGGAATATATAAAAGCTGATAGTTATTTCGAGCATTGCGAAGATCTGTATAAAACGGCATCCGGAGAGATCCGTGGTTCTATGCGTATTAAACTGGAATCATATGTTCTCAGCGCATATTTTGACAGGGTGATAAAAAGAGCAAACCAGCGCCTGCGTATCATGACTGACGGAAGATATTCCTTTGAAAGAAACGAAACTGCCCGTGACCGCCGCAAAAGCACAGGTCTTGACCTTGATATACTTGATATCGAAAGCGGTAAATCAAGGGCTGTCAATTCTCTTTCCGGCGGTGAATCCTTTATGGCTGCGCTCGCCCTGGCACTCGGTATGTCAGATGAGATACAATCCCAATCAGGCTGTATAAGACTTGAGACTATGTTTATTGATGAGGGCTTCGGTTCTCTTGACGGTGAACACCTTGACAAGGCTGTAAATGCGCTTAGCGACCTGACAAAAGGCGACTGCCTTATCGGTATTATTTCCCATGTTGAAAAGCTCAAAGAGCTTATCAGCAAAAGGATCGTTGTTAAAAAGGACAAAAATAACACTACCCTTGCATCCGTTGAATTCTGACAGTATTTGTCATTCTGAACAAGGCAAATAATCGCATTTGATTATAACCGGGTTCAGAATGACATTCTTTTTTCCTGATATGATATACTAAAAATTACGAATTATTAATTGACATGACGGGCTGATGATGGTATAATGAAGCTTAGTATTGAATTCAGGAGGGGATATTATGATAAGCGGTGCAGAAATAATGGTAAAATGTCTTCAGGAAGAAAATGTATCCGTATTATTCGGCTATCCCGGGGCGGTAATATGTCCCTTTTTCGACTATTTATATAAAACAGATATAAAAGCCGTGCTTGTGCGTCAGGAACAGAATGCCGCCCATTGTGCCAGCGGCTATGCAAGGGCATTGTCAAAGGTCGGCGTATGTGTTGCTACCTCAGGTCCCGGCGCTCTTAACCTGATAACAGGTATCGCTACAGCATATATGGATTCTATCCCTATGGTATGTATAACAGGTCAGGTCAGAAGCGATGTTCTCGGAAGAGATGTTTTTCAGGAGGCTGATATAACCGGCGCCTGCGAGTCCTTCGTAAAGCACAGCTATCTTGTCAAGGAAACGGCAGATCTGCCGAGAGTCTTTAAGGAAGCTTTTCATATTGCCGCAACAGGCCGTCCGGGTCCTGTTCTTATTGATGTGCCTGTTGATATCCAGACTAATGAAATAGAAGAATTTGTTTATCCCGATAAGGTGAATATAATCGGCTACAAGCCCAGCTTCAAGGGGCATCCGATGCAGATAAAAAGAGCGCTCGAAATGATCGCTGAGTCAAAGCGTCCTGTAATATGTGCGGGCGGCGGCGTTCTTTCATCAGGCGCAAAGCCAAAGCTAAGGGAGTTTTCCGAAAAGACAGGAATTCCAGTCGTTTCAACAATGATGGGAATAGGCGTAATGTCAAGCGATGACCCGCTGTATGTCGGTATGCTCGGCAGTCATGGAAAGAAAGCTGCAAATGTTACCATACATAATTCAGATCTTGTTATCCTCTGCGGAGCAAGAGTCGGTGACAGGGCAGTAGCCTCCCCCGATCAGGTAGTTGAACATGCAAATGTAATACACATTGATATAGATCCTGCCGAGATCGGAAAGAATATGAAAACTACCGTTCCGATAGTAGGCGATATGAAAAATGTTCTGACTCAGATGCTTGCGGGTGTTGAATATCAGACCCCGGACGAGTGGAAGGGACAGATAAAAAACTGGAAGCGGGAATATCATAACGAGCCTCAGTCATTTGAAGGCTTTGTGGAACCAAAGAGCTTTATATCAAAGCTTTCGGGAATGGTCAAGCCAAAGGCTATCATGGTTGCCGATGTAGGTCAGAACCAGATATGGTGCGCCAATAATTACCGTATAAAGGACGGTCGTTTCTTTACCTCAGGCGGTATGGGAACAATGGGATATTCTGTTCCCGCAGCTATAGGCGCAAAAATGGCAAGACCGAAAAGAGACGTCATTGCCGTATGCGGCGACGGAGCTTTTCAGATGTCCATGAATGAGCTTGCGACTATTGTTCAGGAAAACGTAAATATTAAGATAATTGTTATGAGAAATACCGTTCTCGGCATGGTACATGAACTTCAGGACAATTATTTTGAAAGCCGTTATGCAGTGACCGAGCTTACCGATATACCTGATTTCGTAAAGCTTGCATCTGCCTATGGTATAGATTCCGCAATAGCTACAAGCAATGAACAGGCAGAACAGATCGCAAAGGAAATGCTTAAAAGCGACAAGCCATTTGTGCTTGTATGCGATGTCAGCCCCAAGACAACATCAAAGTAAGGAGGAGAGATTATATGAAATATACGCTTTCCGTACTTGTTGAAAACCACCCCGGTGTACTTTCAAAAGTATCGGGACTGTTTTCAAGAAGAGCCTTCAATATCGACAGTCTTGCAGTAGGTGTTACTGAGGATCCGACGATATCAAGAATGACGATAGTTGCCGACGGCGATGAATATATTATTGAACAGCTTGAAAAACAGCTTAATAAGGTTATCCCTGTAATAAAGGTACGCACCTATACTGAGGGGGATTATATAAGCAGGGAGCTTTCCCTGATAAAGGTGAACAGTCCGACAAACAAGAGGCTTGATATCATGAAGATAGCCGAGCTTATGGACGCAAAGATCGTTGATGTTTCCATTAATACAATGACTCTGCAGTTTGCAGATACTATTGAAAGATTTGAAACACTCTGCGATCTTCTCAAACCGTATGGTATCCGTGAGATAGTAAGGACAGGAACGGTAGCAATAGAAAAGGATTCCGTTCTTTCCCGTAAATGATCCTGCGGATTCATAATATATTTTCTGTAACTGAGTGGGCAGGACTCCGCCTATAACATACAGCTTTTAAGGCTGCTGTACTACGGGACCGTCACAGCATGGTTACAGTACATAATTTCAATTTTTTATTGGAGGTCTTTAAAATGCCAAAAATCTATTATGAGCCTGACTGCGATATCAACGTACTCAAGGACAAAACAGTTGCTATCATCGGTTACGGCAGCCAGGGACACGCTCACGCTCTTAACCTTCGTGACAGCGGTGTAAATGTAATCATCGGTCTTTATGAAGGCAGCAAGAGATGGAACCATGTAAAGGAGCTCGGATTTGAGGTTTACACAACAGCTGAGGCTACAAAGAAAGCTGACATCATCATGATCCTCACACCTGATGAGAAGCAGGCAGGTATCTTCAAGAACGATATCGAGCCGAACCTCACAGAGGGTAAGGCAATCGCTTTTGCTCACGGTTTCAACATTCATTTCAAGCAGATCGTTCCTCCGTCAAATGTTGACGTATTCATGATCGCTCCTAAGGCTCCGGGTCATACAGTACGCAGCGAGTATGTTGAGGGCAAGGGTACACCTGCTCTTGTAGCTGTATATCAGGATGCAACAGGCAAATGCCTTGATATCGCTCTTGCTTACGGTGCAGGCATCGGCGCAGCTCGTGCAGCTGTTATGGAGACAACATTCAGAATTGAAACAGAGACAGACCTCTTTGGTGAGCAG
>DEHG01000081.1:8986-13041 GCA_002351795.1 Ruminococcaceae bacterium UBA2806
GAGCAGGCTGTTCTTTGCGGCGGTGTTACAGCTCTTATGCAGGCAGGCTTTGAGACTCTTGTTGAGGCTGGCTATGCTCCTGAGAATGCATATTTCGAGTGCATCCATGAGATGAAGCTTATCGTTGACCTTATCTACAGCGGCGGTTTCTCCATGATGAGATATTCAATTTCCGATACTGCTGAGTTCGGTGATTACGAGACAGGCAAGAGAATTATCACTGAGGATACAAAGAAGGAAATGAAGAAGGTTCTTGCAGAGATCCAGGACGGTTCTTTTGCTTCCAAGTGGATCGCAGAGAACAAGAACGGCAGAGCTCATTTCAATGCTATGCGTGCGCTCAAAGCAGAGCATCAGCTTGAGACAGTAGGCAAGGAGATCAGAAAGATGTACTCCTGGAATGCTACTGACGACAAGTATGCTGACTAATAAGCTTTAATTCATTAGCTAAAAATAAAAAAATCACATCCCGTACAACAACAATGTGCGGGATGTGATTGTTTTTTCTTAAATGTTCATAGCTTAAAGCTTAAAGCCTTACACTTAAACGGTATCTGTGCAATAATTACCGAGGCGAAAACAAGAGCGCATCCGATAAGCTCACGGGTCGAAAGTATCTCCCCTAAAATCATCCAGCCAAAAAGGGCAGCAAAAACAGATTCAAGACTCATGATAATAGACGCAACTGTGGGTTCAGTCTCCTTCTGACCGAGTATCTGCAATGTATAGCCTATTCCGCTTGAAACAATACCTGCATAAGCTATCGGGAGCCATGCATCCGCTAAAACGGCAATATCGGGCTTTTCAAATATCATCATGCAGACAAAGCATATTGCGCCGCAGATAACAAATTGCAGACAGGATATCATGATCCCGTCAATACCTGCAAATTTGTCAACAGCAAGAATATATGCTGTAAATCCGACAGCACAAAGAAGTTCAAGAACATCACCAAGATAAATGCTGTCAAATCCTCCCGACATACACAACAGATACATACCGGCAATACAGCCGAATACTGCTATTATTACAGTTATACTAAGCTTTTTTCCAAGCAGTCTTTGTACTATCGGTATCATGACTACATATGTAGCCGTAAGAAAGCCTGCACGTCCTGATGAGGCGGCTTCCGGCGGATATGCGGCAATTCCGAATTGCTGCAAATTCATTCCGGCAAACAGAGTAATACCGCACATAAAGCCTCCGAAAAGCAGTTTTTTTGGAGAGTTTTTATTTTTCTCCTTATGCCTTAGCTTTTCCGCACTGCTGCGAATGATAAGCGTAACAAACAAAAACACAGCCGCAAGTATACACCTTACAGCATTGAATGTAAACGACCCTATCTTGTCGGCAGCGGTGGACTGAGCGGTAAAAGCCAGTCCCCACAGAATAGTTGTCAATAAAAGCAAAAGCGGTCCTTTTAGTTTTCTCATATATATTCCTTTACATTTCTTTATATATACTTAAATAAGGCTGCCACGATCGTGACAGCCCGTTTTGAATTACAGTGTTTTTGCTATCTCTTTAAGATATTCTCTGAATGGTCCGCCAAGCTTCGGATTACGCAGAGCAATTTCAACCGTTGCCTGAAGTGTGCCAAGCTTATCGCCCATATCATAACGCTTGCCCGTATAATCAACACCGGTTATACCAACACTTCTTGCTAAAGTACGCATAGCATCAGTGAGCTGGATCTCACCGCCGGCTCCGGGAGGTGTTTTATCAAGGATATCAAATATGTCCGGAGTAAGTACACAGCGGCCTAAGATAGAATACAGAGAAAGAACCTCTTCCTTTGTTTTGGGCTTTTCGATCATATCAGTACAGTTGTACAGATTATCCTCAAGATGATCTACCTTCAGCGAGCTGTACTTGAAGATCTGATCCTCGGGAACAGGCTTGATACCTACAGCGGATTTACCGTATTTTTCGTAAGCCCTGATAAGCTGACCGCAGGCGGGATCATCACCGATAATGACATCATCACCGTAAAGAACTGCAAACGGTTCGCCGTTTACAAAGGAACGAGCGCAGCTTACTGCATGACCCAGACCCTTTGTTTCCTTCTGACGGATAAAATAGATATTTGCAAGCTTTGAAATTGATACGATCTCATCATACATTTCTGTTTTGCCGGCTGCTAAAAGTCTGTCTTCAAGCTCCGGCGCACGGTCAAAATGATCCTCGATAATGCCCTTGCCTCTGTTTGTTATAATAAGAATATCAGTAATTCCGGAATTTACTGCTTCTTCAACAATATACTGAACAGCGGGCTTGTCAACGATGGTGAGCATTTCTTTAGGCATTGCTTTTGTTGCGGGAAGAACCCTTGTTCCAAGACCCGCAGCAGGTATAACGGCTTTTGTAACTTTCATAATATTCTGCCTCCTGATTCTTTATTCTTTGTTTCTGATCTGTTAAGTGAAAAAATACATTATAGCCATGCTTAAAATTGTTTCACAAGTGAGGAGAGTAAATGCAGCGCCAAGATGAACTCCGCCCTTGCGGATAATTTTTCTCCTGAGCTTTTCCTCATCATCTCCGGGATTTTCTTCTTTGATCTTTTTAATTGTTTTTAGTGCCTTCTGATAATATCCCTTATTTGCCCTCAGTCCGCAAACCACCATAACTGCCAATGATATCATGCTAAGGAAATACGGCAAGATCATGATCAGCATTTCCTGTGAAGAGCAGTTTGCCTGTATCCAGCTGATATATTCATTATAGCTCGGCATTCTTTCAGCTGCATCCAATGCATTATTAGCTTTTTCCCAAAGCCCCGACGCCCAGAAATATGATACATAATTCTGCAAAATATTTATTCCTAACATAAACAAAGAAATAATGATACCTTTCAGATATTGCTTTCTGTAAAAATACCATGTTCCGTTGAACAGAAAGGCTGCAAAATTAAACCGGGTCGTATTGTACTTATTGAGCCGTGAAAAAACAGGCAGATAATAAAGAACATTTCCGCCGACATAATCGACAAGCTCCTTTGTTGTCACACCGTCATGATCTTCCTTTTCGTCAAAACCAAATTGGACAGGCATTCCGTTAGCATAAAAATTCGTGCTGCCCATGACAGGACCGACATTTCTCATCTGTTCCCTTATTTTTTCAAGCTCGCTTTCTTCATCCATATCATCATCCGGATCATCCGGATCTGACTGAACGAAACCGGAGGAACCTGTAAGGAATTCCCCGCATTTTTCACATACAATGGAATCATCTGAATTTTTGTGTCCGCAGTGCTTACAGACGGAATAATTGTTTTCATCAGACTCGTCCTCATCGGACGGTTCTTCGGATTTATCATAGACTTCCTTCCAGGTTTTTTTCTCCTTGTGAAGGTCTGTGAAAATGCATTTACCCTTTTCCTTATAGCACTCTCTATGGTAAGGAGCGCCGCATTTCGGGCAAACAACAATATCATCCTCTTCTTCAAAGCTCTTAGTGCAGACAGGGCAGTTTTTTCCTTTAAAATCCATTTCTAATTACTCCAAATCCAAGATCGAAAGACAGCCTGAGCTGCTTGATAATACTTAATCAATATAATTATCTCTATTTTAATTATTATACTATAAGTGAATAGATTTAGCAAGTATATGAAAAAAATATTCGTTATTTCACAACTAAAGCCCTTTTTTTCACTGCAAAATGGATAAAAATGTATATATATGTTTCTGAAATCCATTGCTTTCGCAAGCGGCCAAAGGCGCTGCCTTTGGAATCCGGCAGGGGCACTGAGTCTCGCCTGCCGGCTCGGTCGGTGCTTCTGCCTTCGGCAGAGGTGTCCACTGGACACCCGCACCCCCATGCACCCCGCAGCCTCCCCAAAGGCTGGCGAAACTTTTGCACTTGGTTTCTTCTATCCCTACAGCTTTTTGCTTTAATTTAGATATAAAATTAACATAAAGTAACTCACGCGGGCAAGAAAGCATCTCTTTACCAAACAGAGCGGAACGGAGTGGAGCGAACCTCGCGTTATGGGTCCAGCGTCACGCTGGCGAAACGTAGTGTAGCGAACCTCGCGTTATGGGTCCAGCGTCACG
>DEHG01000081.1:13091-15458 GCA_002351795.1 Ruminococcaceae bacterium UBA2806
CCAGCGTCACGCTGGCGAAACGTAGTGTAGCGAACCCCGCGTTATGGATCCAGCGTCACGCTGGGGGGGTTGACAGAAATTGTTGTGCGTGATAAAATGAATGTGTTATAAAGGGGAGCTTGCAGACAGGCTGAGAGGAAGGTGTGTCCTTCGACCCGTAACCTGATTTGGATAATGCCAACGTAGGGACTATAAACGCAGGTGTTAAGAAGTTTCCGGATCAGCGGAGCTTCTTTTTGTTTTTAAGGAGGGATATTATGGTAATAATTAACGGTGTTAAGACAGATGCAGCAGGGAAAACTGTGGACGAGTATCTTGACGGTACAGATTACAGCCGTACCCGTATCGCTGTTGAAATAAACGGCGTTATCGTGCCTAAGTCACAGTATTCAAAAACTGTTCTTGCTGACGGCGATGAGGTGGAGATCGTTGGCTTTGTCGGAGGCGGCTGATATGGTCATTGATAAAGATAAGGCAAAACGCTATTCAAGACATTTTGCACTTAAAGAGATCGGCGTATCCGGACAGAAAAAACTGCTTTCCTCAAAGGTGCTTGTAATAGGCGCAGGTGGCCTCGGCTCGCCGGTTATAATGTATCTTGCGGCGGCGGGAGTCGGAACTATAGGCATTGCCGATGGAGATACGGTCGATGTGTCAAATCTGCAAAGACAGATAATACATAATGAACAGTCTGTCGGTGTCCCGAAAACCGTTTCAGCAAAAAGAACAGCTGAAAGTATTGCGCCGGATGTCAATGTGGTAATACATGAAGGTCTTGTTACAGCTGAAAATATTATGGATATAATATCACAGTATGATTTTATTGTTGACTGTACAGACAGGTTTGAAACAAAATTCCTGATAAACGATGCTTGCGTTCTTGCTAAGAAGCCGTATTCCCATGCCGGCGTTGTACGGTTTGGGGGACAGGCAATGACTTATGTTCCCGGAAAAGGTCCTTGTCTGCGCTGTCTTATGGGGGACGTTCCGAAGGATGCGCCGACCTGCAGGGAAGCAGGCGTTTTAGGTGCGGCAGTCGGCGTTATCGGCAGCGTTCAGGCATTGGAAGCTGTAAAATATATTACCGGCGCAGGCGATCTGCTTTGCGGAAGGGTACTGACATTTGAAGGTCTTGAGATGAAAGTGCGTGTGCATAATATGCCTTACTCGGATCCGGATTGTCCTGTCTGCGGCATAAAGCCGAGGATAACCGATCTTTCAGTCAGTAAGGATGAATACATGATATCGTGCGGCGATCTGTAATTATTTGCAGTTTTTTTTAAAAGGCTGCGGAATGTATGGAGGTGCAGATGAATGACAGAAATAATTCCTATTGAACAATATCATAAAACAGATAATGATATATTGATCGACCTCAGGGACAGCCGTTCCTTTTCTTTCGGCAGCCTGAATGGAGCTGTAAATATTTCTTTTTACGAAATAGAAAAGCTTTATGCTTTGCCGCAGGATAAACGGATAGTGCTTTTCTGTCAGTCGGGTGACTACAGCTCGGAAATAGCGGAGCTGCTGTCTGATAACGGATATGATACCGTTGATCTTGAAGGCGGCTGGCGCAGATATATTAAATATGAATTTTCAAAAGGTGATAAGAATGTGTAAGAGTGAACCGCTTGTTCTTGGCGGAAAAAAATTCAATTCGAGATTTATATTGGGTTCGGGAAAATATTCTCTTTCCCTTATCGAAGCCGCTGTGCGTGATGCCGGCGCAGAGATAATTACATTGGCGGTAAGAAGAGCCAATACAAAAGAGCATGAAAGCATACTTGACTATATCCCGGAGGGTGTGACGCTTCTTCCGAATACGTCAGGAGCAAGAAATGCACAGGAGGCTGTAAGGATAGCAAGACTTGCAAGGGAGCTGGGCTGCGGAGATTTCGTAAAGGTGGAGATAATGCGTGACAGTAAATATCTGCTGCCCGATAATAACGAAACTGTTAAGGCAACAGAGATACTTGCAAAGGAGGGCTTTGTCGTACTGCCCTATATGTATCCCGATCTGTATNNCCAATAGGCTCAAATAAGGGACTTGCGACAAAGGAATTTATTCAGATATTAATTGATGAGATAGAACTGCCGGTTATAGTGGACGCCGGTATCGGCAGACCTTCACAGGCTTGTGAGGCAATGGAAATAGGCGCAGCGGCAATAATGGCAAATACGGCGCTTGCAACAGCAGGTGATCTGCCGCTGATGGCTGCTGCATTCAAGGCTGCGATCGAAGCCGGAAGAATGGCATATCTTGCAAAGCCCGGACGTGTACTGACAAGGGGCGCATCTGCCTCCGACCCGCTTACAGGCTTTTTAAGAAACTGAGGTGGGATAAATGGAAAACAGTTTTTTTGTTGA
>DEHG01000081.1:15499-18589 GCA_002351795.1 Ruminococcaceae bacterium UBA2806
GCGCTTGAAAAAAAGCACAGGCTTGAAAATGACCCGTCTTCACGAACAAACCATATGGAATATATGGAAGGCATGGAGATAATAAAATCCGATATCTGCGAAAAGGTAATGTCTCAGGTACGGGAATATGATTATGACAAATATACGGCAAGGGATGTTGTTGCTGCGCTTGAACATGAAACGTGCAGCATAGAGGATTTCAAGGCATTGCTTTCTCCCGCTGCTGCGCCTTATCTTGAACGCATGGCACAGAGGGCAAAGGCGGAAACGGGAAAGCATTTCGGCAATACCGTTTATTTGTTTACACCGCTGTATATTGCAAACTACTGCGAGAATTACTGCGTTTACTGCGGCTTCAACTGCTATAACGATATCCGCCGCATGAAGCTCAGCATGGAGCAGATAGATAAGGAAATGAAGATAATCGCAGATTCGGGCATGGAGGAAATACTTATTCTGACAGGCGAAAGCAGAGCAAAAAGCAGCGTTGAATATATCGGTGAGGCGTGTAAGCTTGCAAGAAAGTATTTCCGTATGGTAGGGCTTGAGATATATCCCGTTAATACCGATGAATACCGTTATCTTCATGAATGCGGCGCAGATTATGTTACTGTTTTTCAGGAAACATATGATACAGATAAATATGAAACACTTCATCTAATGGGGCATAAAAGAGTATGGCCTTACCGCTTCGATGCTCAGGAAAGAGCGCTTATGGGCGGTATGAGGGGCGTTGCATTTTCTGCTCTTTTAGGGCTGTCCGATTTCAGGAAAGACGCTCTTGCAAGCGCACTTCATGTTTATTATTTACAGCGTAAATATCCACATGCGGAGATGTCCCTGTCCTGTCCGAGACTGCGCCCGATAATCAATAATGATAAGATAAACCCGCTTGATGTACATGAAACACAGCTTTGTCAGGTGCTTTGTGCATACAGGATATTCCTGCCGTTTGTAGGCATAACCGTTTCTTCAAGGGAAAGCGAATCATTCCGCAACGGTATTGTGAAAATCGCTGCCACAAAGATATCTGCGGGCGTTTCAACGGGCATAGGCGACCATGAAAGCAAATACAGTGGAAAGGAGTCGGACGGTGCTGAGGGTGACGAGCAGTTTGAGATAAACGATGCAAGAAGCTTTGATACGATGTATAAGGATATGTCCGCCGAAGGACTGCAGCCCGTTCTGAATGATTACCTTTATGTATAAAACTATTTGCGTGACTAACAGAAAGCTTTGCAAAGGTGATTTCCTGACGCAGATATCAAAAGCTGCCTCAGCTCATCCTGACAGCATTATCCTGCGGGAAAAAGATCTCAGCGAGGATGAATATACCGTTCTTGCAAAACAGGTGATCGCCGTATGTGAAAAGAATAAAATTGCATTTACGGCGCATTATTTTTACAAAGCGGCAATAAAGCTTGATGTAAGAAGGATACATCTTCCGCTGCATATTCTGAGAGAGTTAAGCGAAGAGGATAAGAGATGTTTTGATGTTATAGGTGTATCATGTCACAGCGCCGCCGATGCCGTTGAAGCAGAGAAGCTTGGAGCCGCATATATTACAGCCGGACATATATTTGAGACGGACTGCAAGGCGGGACTTCCGGGCAGAGGGCTTGATTTCCTGCGTGAAGTTAAAAACAGTGTGGATATTCCGGTATATGCCATCGGTGGTATAACGCCGGTCAATGCTCAGGCGGTAATTGATGCAGGTGCAGACGGAGTATGTCTTATGAGTTATTTTATGAAGATCGGCCTGGATCCGTGAAAGTCCGAAGTTAAAAGCGTTGCAGATACAGAAAAAACCAATCGAAACAAGCGTGAGTTTTCCTCGGCAGCCGATTTTTGATTAGCTCATTATATGGAGGGAGAAAATGATAAAAGAAAAACTTCTGCTTTATGCGATAACCGACAGCAGCTGCATAGGAAACCGTGATTTCTATGAGGAGATCGAAAAAGCCTTGAAGGGCGGCGTTACGATTTTGCAGCTCAGGGAAAAAGGTCTTTCAACATCCGAACTGACCGAAAAAGCAAAAAAGGTCAAAGCTGTCTGTCAGAGATATAATGTACCGCTGATAATCAATGATGATGTCACAGCAGCAATTGACAGCGGCGCAGACGGAGTTCATGTAGGTGCAGACGATATGAACGTTTCGGAAATAAGAAGGATGGCAGGCGATGACTTTATAATAGGCGCTACCGCCAAAACCGTCGAGCAGGCTTTGTCAGCTCAGTCTCAGGGAGCAGATTACCTTGGCTGCGGCGCATTGTTTGCATCTTCCACAAAGAAAAACGCTAAGCCTATGACAGCAGAAATGCTAAGGGAGATCATTTCATCAGTTACAATTCCCGTTGTCGCTATCGGAGGGCTTTCATATGATAATATTGATATTATCAAGGGAAGCGGTGCAGCGGGCGCAGCGTTTGTATCGGCAGTATTTGCTCAGACGGATACGGAAGCTGCCGCAGAGAAGCTGAAAGCAAAAATGGAGGAAATTATAAATGTATCTCAGACCATATAAAAAAACCGATGCGGAGAAGATAATATCATGGTGCAGGGATGAAAAGACTTTCAGGAACTGGACATCCGACAGATACGATCATTTCCCTATATCGGCTGATGATATGAATTATAAATACATTGAATGTAACGGAGACTGCATTGAGGATGATAATTTCTATCCCTTTACAGCCTGTGATGAAAACGGTATCATCGGGCATTTTATCCTCAGATATACAAACGGCGACCCGCATATACTTCGTATAGGTTTTGTTATTATTGATGATACAAAACGCGGCTCAGGTGTAGGAAAGCGGATGATAAGACTTGCGCTGGATTATTCGTTTATGATCGCCGGTGCGGATAAGGTGACTATCGGAGTTTTTGAGGATAATATTCCGGCTTATTACTGCTACATATCAGCGGGGTTTGAAGAAAGCAGTGCCGGGTCTGTGGAATGTGTGCTTTTCAGTGAGACAAGAATAATAAAAGAGCTTGAAATAAGCAAGGAACAGTATATTGCAAAGTTCAGTTAATATTATTGAATCCTGAATATTTGAAAATTATTATGCCTGTCGGGGCGACCC
>DEHG01000081.1:18688-19139 GCA_002351795.1 Ruminococcaceae bacterium UBA2806
AAGGCGCTGTCTTTGGCATAGATATCCGCACCCCCATGCACTCCACAGTCTCCCCGAAGGCTTGCGGAGCTTTTTACCCCGTATTTTCATAGGTTTCAGTATATATAAAAGTTTTGCTATACTGATAATAAAATTGTGTATTTATTATTCCTATACGGAAATAAAAATGCTCATATATATATTACACTATAATTGTTGGTAAATCATTAGCCGGTAGTTTATTTCTGTCTGAATAACAAAAAGGCTGTCTGTCTATTCATAAAGAAACTTGAATTTTTATCTGCCGGCTGGAAAAATATTAATCAGAAAGAAGGTTGTTTTATGTTAAAGACTAAACAGGGCGTTAAAAGAACAGCTTCCTTGCTGCTGTCAGCTCTTGTATGCTCGTCTGCTTTTTCAATGCTGGCGTCGCTTCCTGTCAGCGCTGTAAGCTACAGCGAAATGTCCGCAC
>DEHG01000081.1:19196-19640 GCA_002351795.1 Ruminococcaceae bacterium UBA2806
GATCTCGGCGCAGTATATTCAAAAAGCTCCACAACATTCAAGGTATGGGCGCCCACCGCTTCAAAGGTGCAGATCAAACGCTATAAAACAGGCAGCGACAGCGAATCCGGCGCAGGCGTTATTGAAACAAAGGATATGACTAAACAAAGTCAGGGTATCTGGAGTATTACTATCTCCGGTGACCTTGCCAATACCTATTACACCTACCTTGTTACAAACAATGGCTCTGTAAAGGAAACGGTTGATATCTATGCAAAATCAACAGGCGTGAACGGTAAAAGAGGTATGGTTGTCGATTTCGACAGCACCGACCCCGTCGGCTGGGAAAATGATAAAAGAGTAAGCTGTCCGAATCAGACGGACGCTGTTATATGGGAGGCTCATGTAAGGGACTTTTCCGCTTCATCCGATTCAGGTATGCAGAATAAGGGCAAATACCTTGCA
>DEHG01000157.1:0-6824 GCA_002351795.1 Ruminococcaceae bacterium UBA2806
AAGTTTTATTATACAGCATCACGATAAATTTGCCGAAATTTCATGATATTTTTTGACAGGCGGGTGTAAAGGTAATAACTTGCAAGGCACTTTTTATCAACTTTTTATCATCTGAATTATTCTATGTAACTATTCTAACGAAAATTCCGAGATAGTATGATCCAAAAAAATCGCATTACAAAGCCGTTTTATGTACAATTCAGTATTTTTATCAAAAATATTCTTTATTTATAATCCTCTCACTTCTTCGATATATAAGATAATTCTGTATTATAATTATCATACAGCAAAAAGCTGATCTGAAACACATTTTTCTTTTTTGAGTGTAAATAATTCACCTTATAATAAAAGCATTGACATTTTTACTCAAAAATTATATAATATTGTTTGATGTGTTTTGTCGATCCGGCACTCTGCGTTCGGCAAACAAACGGTACAATATTGTTTCTGTTTCAGAAATATCAATCAGCATTTCTAAAACTTGCCTATCAGAGCTCTGGATGCGGAAATCCCGCAGATTTCCTTTTTCATTCTCTTTATAAATATTATGACAGGTTTTCAGACGCTGCCTGATGTACCGAAAAATTAAAAATTGGAGGATACCGTATGAAACGAGTAGGCAAACCGGTGTTCTTCATCGTATTTGTGGTCATTCTGTTTCTGACGTATACATCGGTTTTCGGTATATACAGCGAAAACGGAGATCTTACTGTTACCCATATAAAGGGTATAAACGATATACGATGGGGCATCGACATCAAGGGCGGCGTTGAAGCAGTATTTGCTCCCGATAAGGGTATCGACGCTACCGAAGAGCAGATGCAGTCGGTAAAATCTATAATCGACCTGCGTCTTGTTAATCAGAATGTTACAGACTATGAGATTTATCCCGATTACACAAACGACAGGATCACTGTTCGTTTCCCCTGGAAATCGGATGAGGAAAATTATGACCCGGGCGAGGCTATCAAGGAACTTGCTTCTACCGCTCAGCTTGTATTCAGAGAAGGTACAAGTCAGGACGGCACCGAGCTTCTTACAGGTAAGGAAGTAAAGAGCGCTTCCGCAAGGTTTACGCAGGCAAACGCAAATTCACCTTCCCAGTATGTAATAAGCCTTGAATTTACAGATGAGGGCAAAAAGAAATTCGCTGACGCAACAACAAATAATGTCGGAAAACAGATATCTATCTGGATGGATGACACCATGATATCTGCTCCAAAGGTAAAAAAACCTATCACAGACGGAAATGCTATCATCTCTTCCGACGCTAATCCCTTTACTGCTGAAAGCGCTACAGATCTTGCAAATAAGATCAATGCCGGCGCACTTCCTTTCAGCCTTACAATTGAAAGCTACGGCACAATAAGCCCGTCTCTCGGTACTTATGCACTTGAGGCTATGGGTTATGCGGCAATAGCTGCTCTGTGCTTTATCTTCCTGTTCATGTGCATTATGTACAGACTTCCCGGTTTTGTTGCATTTATCGCTCTTATGGGTCAGCTTTCACTTTCAATTATGGCTGTCTCCGGTTACTTTACAGTATTCCCGAGCTTCACAATGACAATACCCGGTATCGCAGGTATGATACTTTCTATCGGTATGGGCGTTGACGCTAACATAATTACTGCTGAACGAATCAAGGACGAACTCTGGACAGGAAAAACTCTTGACGGCTGTATCAATAACGGTACAAAGAGTTCCCTCTCCGCTATCATCGACGGTAATATCACTATCATAATCGTTGCTGTTATCCTTATCCTTGTATTCGGTCCCGCTAATATCTTCTCAGCTCTGTTCGGAGTTTCTACAACAGGTCTTATCTATGCCTTCGGTTATACACTGCTTGTCGGTGTTATCTCCAACTTTATCATGGGCGTATGGGCTTCAAGAACTATGCTCCGCTCAATTTCGGGACTTAAATTCCTGAGAAATAAAAGATTGTACGGAGGTAAGAAGAAATCATGAGACAAAAATTCCATATAGATTTCATCAAGAATTCTAAGATTTATTTCTGTATCTCCATACTGCTTATGCTTGCGGCTCTTATAGTGAATATTTTTGTGATTCCTACAAGAGTTGATATCCAGTTCACAGGCGGTACGATAATCAAGTACAGCTACAGCGGCAAGCTTACTGAAAAACAGATATCCGATGTCGCACAGAAGGCTACCAAGGATACGATCACATTTACATATGCTGAAAACCTTGCTTCCAGCGACAGCAACAGTCATCTTGTTTCTCTCCAGTTCATGGGTAACAAGGCTATCACAGTTGATGAGCAGGATGAGGTTACAAAGGCTTTGACAGATGCTTTCCCGAAGAATACATTCAAGGTCGAACAGTCAACAGTCGTTGATGCTTCAAAGGGCGCAAACTTCTTCTTCAAATGTCTTGCAGCCGTAATTTTAGCCGCAGTTCTTATCATTGGCTATATCGGCATAAGATTCAAGAAGATCGGCGGTGTGTCTGCCGGTGTAATGGCTATCGTTGCTCTTGTTCATGACCTTATCATTGTATACTTTACATTTGCTGTATTCAATATGTCACTTAACGACAACTTTATCGCTGTTGTTCTTATGGTACTCGGTTACTCCGTTAACGATACTATCGTTATCTATGACCGTATCAGAGAAAACCGCAGAAAAATGGGTCCCAAGGCTACTACTGCTGAGGTCACCAATGCAAGTATCAACCAGTGCTTCCCGAGAACCATCGCTACAAGTATAACAACTCTTGCAGCTATCGGCTCAGTCCTCGTTGTTTCACTTATCTACAATATTGATTCAATTATCAGCTTTGCTCTTCCGATGATGATCGGTCTTGTTTCAGGTTGTTATTCTTCGATCTGTATCGCTGCTCCCCTCTGGGTAATGTGGAAAAATCATTCAGATAAGAAGAAGGCTGAAAAGAACAAGAAAGAAAAAGAAGCTAAAAGCGAGAAAAAAGCAAAAAAGAAATCTGCTAAAAAGCCCGCTGAAAATGCTGTGACAAAGAAAGAAACAAAATCTTCAAAGAAAAAACCTGAACCAGAAGTTCAGGAAGAAGAAGAGGAAACAGAGGAAACAGAAACAGCTGAAAAAGAGAAAAACTCTGAAGAAACAGCTGCTGAAACCGAAGATTAATTTTTCGATCCTGCCGCAAATGCGGTGGGATCTTCTTTTATATCCGCTTTTTTCAGCTCCATCGTTCTGCCCGCATATGTCAGCAGAAGCTTCTCTCCCTCAAGTGTATAATTGAATACAAAGGTAGTACTGTCAGGAGTCATTACGGTAAGCTTGTTATCATCAGCATAATATTCTCCGCTGAGGTCAATTTTGCTTTCGCCGTCATTTACTGATAAATTCATAACACTGTCATCAAACGATAATTCACCGCTTAATCTCAGCGGCTCCCATCTGTGAGAAGCAAGCTCCTGTGCGGGTGTCTCCGGAGACGCTATCCGACAGGAGGGAAGGCTGAATAGTCCCGCTATACATAATATTATCAATAATTTCTTTTTCATATATATACCTCCTGAATTCAATAATAGGCTGAATAAAAATTTATTCCCGAAAATATATATTTCATATGTATACGATCGAAGACTTTTTCCACCTTCGATAAGCGTTTTTTTATAATTTTTCCGGCTTTAACAGGTATTATAAAATATATGCAAAGAGATAAATAATTATGCTGTAAAAACAAATAAAAAAATATTCATAGTTGGATATTTTTTTGATAGTTCAATGAATTTTGCAAGAATGATAAATAAATCTTGCATTTTCGACGCCATTATATTAAAATTATAAAGGTATTTCGATGAATATTGACATATTTTTTAGGAGGAATTTTCATGTCAGCGTATACAACCATGGATAATGCACAGCTTGCCGAGGAATACAAAAAGCTCAGCGAGGCTTTTGCCGAATATAAGGCAAGAGGTCTTTCACTCAATATGGCAAGAGGTAAGCCCGGTTCAGAGCAGATATCTCTTTCAAACGGTATGTTCGGAGTTGTTACACCGGATACAAACTTTAAAACGGAGGATTGTCCCGATATCAGGAATTACGGCAACCTGTACGGAATTATCGAAGCAAGAAGGCTTTTTGCAGATATACTCAAAGTAAGCCCCGAAAATGTCTTTGTAGGCGGAAATTCAAGCCTTAATCTTATGTTTGATACAATAGCTTGTCTTATGAGACAGGGCGCAGGCGGCAGACCGTGGAATAAGCAGGGTAAGCTTAAATTCCTTTGCCCCTCCCCCGGATATGACAGACATTTCGGTATTACAGAATACTTCGGCATTGAAATGATACCCGTTCCCATGACTCCTACAGGCCCCGATATGGATATCGTAGAGCGTCTTGTAAAAGAGGATGAAACAATAAAGGGTATCTGGTGTGTTCC
This sequence comes from Ruminococcaceae bacterium UBA2806, assembly GCA_002351795.1. GTDB lineage: Bacteria > Bacillota > Clostridia > Oscillospirales > Acutalibacteraceae > UBA1213. The sequence continues at coordinate 4,390 of DEHG01000157.1, forward strand.
GAAATATTCAAATCCGCAGGGTATCACCTATTCTGATGAAACAGTAAGACGTTTCGCAAATCTTGAACCGGCTGCAAAGGATTTCAGGATAATGTGGGATAATGCATATATTATCCATGATATCACTGATACTCCCGATAAGCTTCTCAATATCTTTGATGAGCTTAAAAAGACAGGCAAGGAAGATATGGTATTCGAGTTCTGTTCAACTTCAAAGATAACCTTCCCAGGCTCAGGCGTTGCTGCCGTTGCCGCAAGCAAGAGCAATTTAAAGCTTATCAATGACCGCTACACCTATACAACAATTGGCTTTGATAAGATCAATATGCTGCGCCACGTTCTTTTCTTTAAGAATTTAGACGGCGTTCTTGCTCATATGAAAAAGCACAGAGCTGTTCTTGAACCCCGTTTCAAGATAGTTACAGATATGCTCACACAGGAGCTTGCAGGGCTTGATATCGCCGCATGGTGCAATCCTAACGGTGGGTATTTTGTAAGCGTGGACGTTGAAGAAGGCTGCGCTAAGAAGGTTGTAGCCCTGTGCAAAGAAGCAGGCGTTGTTCTTACAAATGCAGGCGCTACTTTCCCCTATGGAAATGATCCTAAGGACAGCAATATCCGTATCGCTCCCTCTTATCCGCCTGTTGAGGAATTGCAGATCGCTATGGAGATATTCTGCATAAGCGTTAAATTGGCTGCTATTGAAAAGATACTGAACAAGTAAATAAAACAATCAAATTCTAAAGGTTGCTGCGCTGATGAGTGCGGCAGCCTTATTGCATTATAATATATTATATATAAGTTTCCATAAGCAAAAAACTTCCGATATCGTCGATAAAAACGATATCGGAAGAAAATATAAGATCAGCTAATTAAATATATCAGATCTCTGTATTTTTTTTCTTTCTGAAAGCAACAAATGCAAACAATGCTGCCGCAGAAGCAACTGCTATAAGAACAATAGCAAATGCAGATGAGCTGTCGCCTGTCTGTACGGAATTAACTGTAGTTGCAGTAGTCGCAGCAGCTGTTGTTGTAGCTGCGGGAGCTGTGGATGTCTGGCTTGCAGCAGCCTTAGTCTTTACAAATACATATGTAGCTCCAAAGTCCTTGATGCTGAACTTGTATTTACCGTCTGCATATGTAGAAGCAACATCTGTTACCTTGCCATCCTTAACAGAAACTAATTTAAGATCCTTTGTTGCGTTAGCGATAGAAACGTTAAGCGGCTTTTCAAGCTCGGTCATTACTGTACCGTCTACTGTAAGAGTAAACTTATATGCGCTTACCGCTTCCTGATTGTCGCCAACCTTAACGGACTTAGGATCAACTGTTTCAACCTTAAGCATAGAATTCTCAAGCTTGCCGTCATATTCAGCGGTTATGCCGGGAAGCAGATCATCAGAAAATGTAGTCTTGATCTCAGGATCCACCGGCTGAGGCTGAGGATCTACGGGTGTAGGATCAACAGGCTCATTATAATTCTTAACAAGTACCATAGCGGAAATAGCAGGGATAGTAATTGTTCCTGATACCTTATCAAGTGTCTTTGTACCTGCCTTTTCACCATTTGCAATAACTGACCATTCGCCCTCGGGAAGGTCTACATCCCAGTCAGCATTGGGGTTATAGAATACAAGTACATTGTCATAAATGCTGTATCCGAGTGAACCCTTCTTGCTGTATTCCCATTTGATTGTTTCGGAAGCGCCCTTTGCAGTCGGCTGTCTTAACTCAGCGATATGCTTTCTCATTTTGATAAGGCCCTTGTAATAATCGTAAACATCACTGTATGTAACAGCTCTGTCATAATAGAGAGAGTTTACGCTGTCGGGAGAAGCATAAGAGTTATGATCGAGTGTGCCGTCTTCCTTAACCTTTGTTCTGAGGAATTCCTCACCGCTCATAATAAAGGGAACTCCCTGTGCTGTAAAGATGATAGCAGCAGAAAGCTTATTCATCTTTATTCTTTCTTCTTCTGTATTCTCAGAGTTTGTATTCTGGAGTCTGTCCCAGATGGTGTGGTTGTCGTGGCAGGAGTCATAGTTGATAACTTCTGTCGGAGACTGTGCCCAGCTTGATGTATAAACAACACCGTCTCTGATCTTGGAAGCTGTTTCGCCGCCGCCTACATAACCCTTTTCTGTATCCTCAAATACATTACCTCTGATAGCGTCACGGATAGTATCGCTGAAGTAAGCAATTCTCGGAGTTTCGCTTGAATTCTTATAGTTAGCCATCTTGACATCCTTTGTAGGCTTGCTGCCCATATCCCAGCCTTCGCCGTAGATAAAGATGCCCTGATCAACTGTATCACATGCTGCACGCACGCCGTTCATTGTATTGACATCAAGGATGCCCATAAGGTCGAAACGGAAACCGTCAAGATGATATTCGTCAGCCCAGTATTTAACTGAATCAACGATGAACTTGCT
>DEHG01000157.1:6933-20396 GCA_002351795.1 Ruminococcaceae bacterium UBA2806
TGGTTGTAAACAACGTCCATGATAACGCCGATACCTGCGTCATGGAGTGCCTTTACCATTTCCTTGTACTCTTTTACTCTTACTTCACCGTTGTAGGGATCTGTTGAGTAGGAGCCTTCGGGAGAGTTGTAGTTTACCGGATCATAGCCCCAGTTGAACTGAGCCTTATCAAGCTTTGTTTCATCAACTGAACCGTAATCATAGGAAGGAAGGATGTGTACATCTGTTATGCCAAGATCCTTGAGGTAATCAATACCAGCCTTAGCACCGTTTTCGGTAGTTACGCCCTGTTCGGTGAAAGCAAGATATTTGCCCTTGTTTGTGAACTTAGCAGCAGGATCGGATGAGAAATCCCGGATATGAAGCTCATAGATAGTTTTTTCTGTCGGGCCCTTATCTGTCTTTCTTGTATCATTGTCCCAGCCTTCGGGATCTGTTGTATCAAGATCGAGGATCATACCTCTCTTACCGTTTACGCCTACTGTTCTTGCATAGGGGTCAACGATATCCTTGTTTGTCTTGCCGTCAAAGTATGCAGTATATGTATAATACTTGCCGTTAAGACCTGTTGCGCCGAGAGCGACCCATGTTCCGTTTACATCGGGAGTCATTTCAATTACATTTTCAGCGCTGCCGCCGTCGCCGGCTGCATAGATGTTAAGCTCGACCTTTTCAGCTGTCGGAGCCCATACACGGAAATTTGTCTTACCGATTGATGTGAATGTAACGCCGAGGTCATCTCCGTTATAGGTGTACTGTGATTCAAACTCCTCTGATGAATAGTAATCAGGAAGAGTAAGCTTCATTGATGTGTCTCTGAAAGAGATCGTGTAATCCTTTGTGTAGTCGATGTACTCACCGTCTGCGAGTCTGATCTCACCTGAAGTACCGTTTACAAGAACTGCAGAAATTACTAATTCCTGTCCGCCAGTGGAAGTAATTGTAAAATCTTCATTTGTAATAGTTTCTTCAGCCGGATCAATAGTAAATGTAAAAGCTACTGCTGTGTGAGAAATAGCCTCCGCAGTCTTGAGCTTAAGACCCTGTACAGCATTTGAATAATCTACTGTAAAGTCATCAAGATCAGAACCTGATTTGCAGTATACATCTACTGTACCGCTTACTACTGATGAAAGATCAACATAACGGTCACCGTCAGGATCTTTTGCACTCCAGTCGGGTTTTCTTACGATAAAGCCCATTTTCGGAGTAGATTCGGTGATAGTGACAGTTGCCACAGCACCGTCCGCATTGCCGCTGTCAACGAATGCATAATTTGAGCCGTCAAGACCGTCGGCCCAAGCCCAGACATCCCAGTCGCTGTATGCGCCGTCATCTCTGAGATAGTGGATATTAACGATAGTTTCGCCCGCAGCGCCTACGAAGGTACTCGGAATAGCAAAACAACCGATAATAAGCATCAGAGTCAGAGCAGCAGCTATGATGCGTTTTGAAAGTTTTTTCGCTTTCATATAAATTCTCCTTTGCTGAATTTTCAGCCTTGAAATTTGTCCGCATGACAATAGAAAGCTTATTAATATGTTTGAAATAACTAATACTGCCAAAAACAGACAGGGCTGAATTTACCTTATCATTATAGCATTTTTGCGCCGCAAAATAAACTAATTTTTATCATTTAAACAGCCAAAGTCTATACAAATTTTAACCGTCATTTTAGTGCATTTCGACAGCTGTCGGGACGTTCACTTGTGGCGGGCTTGAATAAGGCTGACTGCTGCCCTCAGTCACTCCATGTTTCAACTTACATAAAAAATCATTCCGGACACAAGAAAAACTCCTTGTCCGGAATGATTGTTATGATATTATTCAGTTTCTCCTGAAGCATGAACCTGCTTTATTACTTTTTTGGTCATAACAGTGCTGTCGTATTTGCGCTTGTATGATACCCGACCGATAAACGAATTCCCGCAGCGGGGACATTCATATTCTGCCGCAAAGCCTTTAAGCTTAGCCTTAAGCTCTCCCCTTGCATTGCACCTTGCACCACATTCGGGACAATTGAAGAATACAGCTTCAAGATCAATAAATTCACTGTCTTCTTCAATAGAATATGTATGAAAGAACAGGCGGTCATAGAATTCCCTTTCACTGCTTTTCTGTACATAAGTTTCAAGCGCAGCTCTGTGATAAAGCTTCTTCATGCAAAGAGCCGTTATCATGCTGTCGCCCAATGCACGATGATGAGGAATATCCTCTGTATCTATTGCAAGCAGATCGGCGGCTGCCTGAAGTCCGAGCGCATTTGTGCCGCTGAGTCCCAGCATATCATGACAGTACTGCTGAAGATCTGCATAATTCTTCATAAACGGAATGGTCTCAAGCTTTTTATGGAATCTCAGGTTTGCCACAAGCGTCTCTATATCGGACATACTCCATGACATTATAATGCAGCCGTCGGCAAATTTCCTGAACTTGCTGTAGCCGTAATCAAAAGGCACTCCCCTCTTGCTGACCTCATCGTATGTAAGCATGGTAAGCTCCCTTACGGATGAACTGAGGTTCCTGCATATCACCGGGCGCACAAGGCAACTGAATTTCCCGATAAATTCAAGGTCTTCATTAAGCTTTACAGCGCCAATTTCGATTATCTCATTTATATAGGCATTTATCTTTTTTGAAAAGCAGCCGTTCCATTCAAGGTCAAAAATAACATAATCCATTATCAACCGCCCTTGCTCTGAGCCTTCATTCTCTGCTCCTTATTGAGTATGGTCTTTCTCATTCTTATGGACTGAGGGGTAACCTCAACAAGCTCATCATCAGCAATAAATTCAAGCGACTGTTCAAGACTGAGTATCGTCGGAGGAGTAAGCTTCAGCGCTTCATCAGAGCCTGACGCACGGGTATTTGTGATATGCTTTTTCTTGCAGACGTTTACGGTCATATCTTCATTTTTCGGGTTGCTTCCAACGATCATGCCCTCATAGACCTCGACGCCGGGACCGATGAAAAGTCTTCCTCTGTCCTGGGCGGCAAAAAGTCCATAGCCTGTTGCTGTACCAGTTTCATGTGCGATAAGACTTCCCTGTGTACGGGTCGCAATATCCCCTTTATACGGTTCATAGCCGTCAAAAATACTGTTCATGATACCGTTTCCGTTGGTATCGGTAAGGAATTCGGGACGATAGCCCATAAGACCTCTTGCGGGAATACGGAATTCAATCTGTGTTGTGCCTGATTCCTTTGGTATCATATTTACAAGCTCTGCTTTTCTTGAACCAAGCTTTTCCATTACTGCGCCGACATAATTATCCGGCACTTCAACAATAAGCATTTCCATAGGCTCCATCTGAACGCCGTTTATCTCCTTGAAAATAACCTTCGGACGGGATACCTGGAATTCAAAATTCTGACGGCGCATTGTTTCGATAAGGATAGAAAGATGCAGTTCGCCTCTTCCCGATACCTTAAATGTGTCTGCGGAATCTGTTTCCTCAACTCTCATTGCGACATTAGTCTCAACTTCCTTGAAAAGTCTGTCACGGATATTACGGGATGTGACATACTTTCCCTCTCTGCCGGCAAAGGGGCTGTTATTGACCATAAACAGCATGGATACGGTCGGTTCATCTATCTTGACAAAGGGAAGCGGCTCGGGATGCTCGATATCGCAGGCAGTCTCGCCTATATTCAGATCGGTAATACCTGAAACAGCAACTATATCGCCAAGCTCTGCCTTCTGTGAATCCACTCTTTTCAGACCCTCAAACTGATAAAGCTTTGTGATCTTTGCATTCTTGCAGGTTCCGTCATTATGGCAGAGAATAACATTCTGTCCTGCCTTACAGCTTCCTCTTTCAACTCTGCCGATGCCGATACGTCCGACATAATCATCATAGTCGATATTTGAGAACAGAAGCTGGAGCGGACCTTCGGTATCTCCTTCGGGGGCAGGTATCTCTTCAAGTATCTTTTCAAATAGCGGCTTCATATCCGTACCCGGCTCATGAGGATCAAGAGTTGCATAACCGTCACGGCCTGACGCATATACAACGGGGAATTCAAGCTGTTCATCATCTGCGCCAAGCTCGATAAAGAGATCCAGCACCTCGTCAACAACCTCTTCAGGACGTGCGCCGGGGCGGTCAATTTTATTTACAACTACAAGAGGCTTTTTTCCAAGACCAAGCGCTTTTTTAAGAACGAATCTTGTCTGAGGCATACAGCCCTCAAAAGCGTCGACCAGAAGAAGAACGCCGTCAACCATCATAAGAATACGCTCGACCTCGCCGCCGAAATCGGCATGACCGGGGGTATCCACAATATTTATCTTTGTATCCTTATACATTACAGCCGTATTCTTTGAAAGAATAGTGATGCCTCTTTCTCTTTCAAGGTCGTTTGAATCCATTACTCTTTCAGCGACAGCCTCATTCTGACGGAAAATACCGCTCTGAAGCAGAAGCTGATCGACCAGGGTAGTCTTTCCGTGGTCAACATGAGCTATAATTGCGACATTTCTTAAATTCTCTCTTTTAGCCATATAACAAACCTCTTTATTAGTTGATAATTATGAGTTTTTATTGCCAGCTGAAAATTATGAATAAATACATATTTCGACAGCTTCACAGCCGACAGATAAATTATATCATATTTCAAAAAGCGATACAATGAAGTTTATAAATTTCCCTTATATGCTCTAAATTGACAATTACTGATAATAATTTTTGTTGAAAGCTGATAGTATAGAATCATCATTTAACAAAATTACGTAAATTGCAATAAAATATAAAAGGAGGCGATAGCGTGAAAAGAAAACATTATATAGGCAAAATATTAATAAAAACGATCGTCACAATTATTATCATTGCCGCTTTGTTATTCGGATTTATAGAATGGAGGGTAAGTCCTGTTGTCCGCAGCGTTGCGGCTGTTCAGGGAAAAAGCTATGCGATCTCGGCAATAAACAGGGCGGCTCAGGAGGTGCTTGAGGAAAACAGATCGGGGGAGCTTGAAACATCGTCATCATCCGAAGATGGCAGACTATGTTCGATAATCACCAATACAGCCGCCGCAAATATGCTCAAAAACAAGATAACCCTGAAAGCGCAGGAATCAATTTCCGATCTGAGACATCAGCAGATGAATATACCTATAGGAATGATATTCGGCGGAGAACTTATAGGACCGTCAGGACCTGACATACCGGTTTTCATTACTCTTTCGGGAACGACAGACAGCGATTTTGAAGAAAGCTTTGAAAGCGCAGGCATAAATCAGACAGTACACAAGCTTTCTCTCAGAATAAACGCAGACATACGCATACTTACTCCGTCAGGCACGATCACCGAGAAAATAACAACATCCGTACTTATCGGAGAAACCGTTATTGTCGGAAATGTGCCCCTGGTAAATTCAAATTCCTGATCTCCTCAATAATCGACTTATAGTGTACAACATTAAGGAAGCACTTTGTCATCCTGAGCAAAACATTCTTCGTCGCTGCGCTCCTGAAAATGACATCAGCAAAAATATTTGTCACTGACTATATTATTGTGTCACTTGATCTCAACATCGGTCCCGCAGTACAAAGAATAAATATAACAGGCTTTGACGGGCTTGTCAAAAAGCTTTTTCATTGCTTCTTTATATAGTCTCAGCTGAGTTCCGTACATTCCGGCAAGCTCCGAAAGGTCTTTTACATGATCTGTTTTATAATCAATTATTACGATCCCGTCCTCTTCCTCCAGCATACAGTCAACTGCACCCTGCAATACGGAAGTCAGTCCGTCCGCCTGCATCTTTACGTCCTCGGCAAGCTTTTCATCACCGATTATTGTCATTCCGGCAGGAATACTTACGGTAAAACGATATTCTCTGTATATCTTCACGCATGAAAGCGCTCTTTTGAACAGTTCGGATCCAGCAAATGCAAGTATGCTTTTATCTTCAATGATATCCGTCTGCTCCTTTAGCATATAGCCTGATTCTATTATCCTGCGGCGCTCGTTTTCAAAGCCTCCGGTGCTTCTTATTTCCTCATCAAGCGCTTTGAAATCGGCATACTGCAAAAATTCATGCGCTGCAAGTCCCCTCTGCGTAGGAGAAACTTTTCCCTTTCTGATAAAAGCTGGTTTTACAGATGCAACAAACTCAGAAGATATTCCCTTATGTGCAAGCATTGAAGCCGATACCTTTGACGGGATAAGCGTGGATATATCTGTTTTTTCATTTCGGTCAAATATCATGCCAAGCTTTTCAAGCAGCTGTGCAGAAATAGTTCCGGTATGCTTTTCCTCAGCAGCGACATGATCAGCGCCAATTACCGGACAGTATTCATAAAGAATTTCCGGCGCAGTCACCGTATTCATGCTTTCTCCGTCAATTCCGGCATCCTCTCTCAGCTTTTCCATCCTGCTGCTTACCAGCAGACTCATCATTATCCAGTCTGAATAATTCTTTCCCGACATTACTTCATAGTGGAGGAATTTTCCATCCTTATCCAGACTGCATTTTTCTGAAAGGCTGTTAAGATATTTAACGTATTTTGAGTCGATCTCCTCTTCCCCGCCGCCTGACTTCATTGTGGACAATATTATAAGCTTTTCCTTTGCCCTTGTCATTGCAACGTACAGAACACGCATCTGCTCGCTCTTTTCTTCTTCCTCGTTTGCAGAATGTATTGCTGTATATTGCAGACTGTTGTACTGCAAAAATCTTTCCTGTTCAAGGACTCTCAGCCCGATACCGAATTCCGGATGGAAATTGATCTTTTCCTGAAACGGTATTTTACTCGTCTTTGTTCCCGCAAGTATACATATGGGAAATTCCAGACCCTTGGAATGATGTATCGTCATTATCCTTACAGCATTATCGGGAACGTTATCGGAGACTTTTATACCGCTGCCGCTGTCCTCAAGATAACGTATATGTCTGATAAAGCCTGTCAGTCCTCCGCCGTTATTCTTTTCAAAATCGGCGGCAAAATTAACAAGTCTGCGAAGGTTCTGTACCCTTTGTCCTCCATCATTCATCGCCATTACAGCACATGAAAAGCCTGTTTTTTCAAATACCTCCATCAGCAGCTTATCACAGCCCGCTGTTACCGCATATGTACGGAAATAACGTATATCATTTAAAAAGGCTTTGCATTTTCTTCCAAGCTCATCATCGTCAGCAGCCTTTGAGATCAGCTTTTTATAATAGCGTTTCGGCTTCTGATCTTTGAGTTCAGCGGCTTCATCGGGAGTAAATCCGAATACCGGACATAATATCGAAGCGGCAATATCTACATCCGACAGGGGATTATTCAGTATTTTAAGATAGGAAACAGCCGCCCTGATCTCATATCTCTGCAAAAGATCAAACTCCGTATCCGTACATGCTTCTATTCCTGCCTTTTTCAGCTGCTCCGAGTAAATATGCGCCTTATTTCTTACAGCACGAAGAAGTATGCAGAAATCACTGTATCTCGCAGGTCTTAAAACACCTGCATCTGTGACCTGAGTTCCTTCTGCGACCATTTTTCTGATTAGTCCTGCACAATATTTTGCCTCTGCCGTATTAGCATTATCGACAGAACACTCTCCGTCATCGTTTTCTTCGCTGCCTTCATCGGTGCTGCCATTACTGTACTGAACAAAATGCACCTCTGTATCAGGTCTTTCATCGTCCTTTTCGGGATACTGCGCCCCCGCAGTCAGCCGCTGAGTTTCATCATATTCTATATCGCCCGCATCCTCTGACATCAGAAGTGAAAATACATAGTTTACACTGTCAATAATACCGCTGCGGCTGCGAAAATTCTTATCTAAAACGATAAGCGCAGGAAAAGAAGGAGACTGTTCATCATATAATCTGCTTTTTTCACAGCGTCTTTTAAACAGCCCCGGCTGAGCGTCACGGAAACGATATATGCTCTGCTTTATATCACCGACAACAAAGAGATTGCTTTCATCCCTTGATATCGCCTTGAAAATGCTTTCCTGTATATCATTCGTATCCTGATATTCGTCTACCATTATCTCATCATAGCACTCCGAAAGCTCCTTTGCATAATCTGTCCTTACATAATCACCTGAATCGTTCTTTTCATAAAGAAGCTGCAGCATAAGCCTTTCGAGATCATGAAAGTCAAGTATTCCCTTTTCCGTCTTGGCTTCAAAAAAGCGGCTGTCAAATTCACTTAGCAGCTTTTGCAGACAAAGTATCACAGGAAGGCTTTTTTTGTTTGCAGCCTTATATTCTTCATCAGTAAATAATGCATAGGGCTTTATTTTTTCAACTACCGTATCAGCAAATTCATTAAGAAGTGCCGCCCCCGCTTTCAGCTCAATGTTTTTAGACGCACCCAGCCTTATAGTGATTTTTTCAAATTCACCGCTGATCCTTGCCACAGCCGTAATATCAGGCTCATCCTCGCTGTACTGTTCCTCAAGGCTTTCAAGAAAGTACTCGTAGCTGTCATATGCATCCAGTACTGTTTCACAGGATTTGGTTTTTTTCTTTTCATTTGCCAGCATTATGTCACTGCGGTATTCAAGAGCCTTGTCAAATATTTCCCTCAGCTTTACTGCATATATTTTCAGCTTACCTATCAGATATTGTGCCGCTTTGCTTTCATTTATATCCGTTTCGGGGCTGTACTGACGAATGCATCCATCCATCCATTTATCAGGAAATGCATGTGCGCTGTATTTGTCATAGGCAGCCAGGAGTCTGTCTTCAAGATCGTTATCAAGCTTCGTATCGGTCAGAAGCTGACTCAGAACAGAAAATGAATCATAATACTCCATTGCAGACCTGTAATCACTGCTTTCCGGATCGCCCTCAGGCAGCTCATAGAATTTTTCAATGATATCAGACATTATACGGCGTCTCAATTCATGAAGCTCTGTCTCGCTGCCTATACGGTAATCACGGCTGATACCCAGACGGTAAAAATTTTCCCTTACCATTTTGCTGCAGAAGCTGTCTATAGTACATATATCCGCTGAACCCAGAAGCAGCTGCTGCCGCCTGTAAAAATCATTTTTTGGATCGCCTGAGATAAGCTCGTCAATAGCCCTTGAGATCCTTGTTCTCATCTCGTCTGCGGCTGTATTTGTAAAGGTGAGTATAAGAAGTCTGTCCGCAGGAACAGCTTCCTCGGTGAGGTGGCGTATTACTCTTTGAACAAGCACCCTTGTCTTACCCGAACCCGCCGCTGCCGAAACGGTTATTGCGCCGCCGCTCGCTTCAATTGCATTTTTCTGTGCTTTTGTAGGCTCAAACGCTTTAGTTGCCATCTTCACTCTCCCCCTTCTTTTCATCACCGCCAATGATCTCCAAAGCCTGCTTATCGCTCAGACGCATAAGCTTTCGTGTGACATCCCCGTTCTCATGTCTGCATACACTCGGATAATCACAGTAATCACAGGCATGCTCCTCCGGAAATGCCTCAATATTTCCCATATACAATTCTGTCCCCATGCTTTTCAGACATGTATCTATATAATTGAATATCATGTCAAAGCTTTCAGCAGATATCACACTGCTTCTTGTACTGAGAGTTTTTTTAGCGGTCATATTCGCAGGTATAAATTCACCTGCAAGATCATCCTCCATCATTCTCAATACTTTTTCATCATTAAGAAGTATGCCCTTCATTTTGAAATTCTTTTTCTGTTCCAGCTCCGAAGCCTTCAATGCTGCATCACTGCCTGATACTGCCGCCTTTGAACGTGATGTTGCCGGCACATAAAGAACTCCCGCAGGGAGCATTACCTTTCCGTCGGAATACTTTTTCCTTCCGTTTTTCAGGATTGCGGAAAGATACAAGAGCATCTGTATCTTTATGCCATTTGCGACCTTTGAAAGACTGAAATCTGTATTGCCTGTTTTATAATCTATTATCCTCAGATACTTATTATCACCGTCAGAGGCTGCATCTACCCTGTCAACATAACCCGTTACAATAAGCTTATCGCCTGTCGGAAGTCCTATCTCATATGCAGGGATACTTTCCTCATCGCCATCGCTGTCGCCTATGCGAAGCTCAAAATCAACAGGTCGGAAGCTGTCCTTCCTGAACTGTCTTTGCATATTTTCAAGAGTCTTATATCCGTTCCTGCGTATCCTGCCGCATATTGAATTGAATCTTCCTGTCCTTTCATCTTCCTTGCCGATACTTTGCAGATAATTTTCAAGATGCAGAGAAATCGTTTTTTTGAGTTCATCTTCATTCATTGAAACAAACTCCTCGACAGTTCTTTCTTTAAGAGTGTTTTCAAAAATATAATGCATTGCCGTACCGTAAAGACTGCCGTCCATTCCTGCCTTGCGTACAGGATAAGCGCCGAGTCCGTATCGGCAGAAATATGCAAACTTGCAGCTTGCAAACTGATCGAGCTTTGTACTTGACAGTCTCAGCGGACTGCCGAAAAGCCTTCTTATCCTGTCCTGATCCTTCAGCGCAAAGGCTTCCTTTTCTGCGCTTCGCATGATAGCTTTTGTCCTTGCGCCGTATTCATCAGAATCCGTATAATACTTTTTAAGCGTTTCACCTGCTTCATCGTCCTTATGCCAGAGTTGTGCACAAAGATCAAAGCTCTGCCGCTTTGTAAAGAAAAGCTCCTCACTGCTGCTTTCTGAAACAGGCTTTTTCCTTTCGATAACCGTATCCGGCATGATCTCCAGTATTTCATTTCTGATAACCGACGGCGAAGAGGCTTTGCCGGAAAGATTCTGCAAATGCCAGCTTATGAACAGCATTTCCGAAGGGGCAGAAAGCGCAGTATATACATTGAATTTTTCTTTAAGAGAATTACCGAATATACTGTCATAAAGCGGAAGTCTATCATCCTCGCCGCATTCCTCCCTGAGAAGTCTGCGCTCACTGTCGGTAAATATTCCTGCAGCTGAGGGCTGTGCAGGAAAAACGCCCTCATTGCAGCCGATAGACAATACCGCACGAGGCGCAGCACTTCGTATTGTACCTGCTATGCCGATGGTAACGCTGTTGATCGTTTCAGGTATATCGGAAACAGGCGTTTTTTTCAGATATAGACGCAAAAGCTCCAGATATGAACGGCTGTCTGTTTTTTTCTCTTTCATCAGCTCATACATCTTATCAAGCACAGCCATGACCTTATCCCATACGCCTGCTTCTCTTTCCGCCTGTAAGTCATCCCTTTCAGCACGGACGCTGTGTATATATCCGCGGAATGATCTCTGACAGTCATATTTTTCGATCATTCTGTAAACAGCGTATGTTATCTGTCCTCCGTTTTCAGATTCGTAAACGGACTTTTCAAATTCGGTCAGCGGCATGATAAGTCTTTGACGCACATCCTCAAGTTTTTTCAGTCTGTCTGAGCTTTCAGCATCATCATCTTTTTTCTCTGTAATTCCGTCAGGCGACATTGTAAACGGTTCCAGCCATCTGCGCCCTCTGATACTCCATATATATGTATAGTTTTCCAGTTCAAAAGCTTCATCCTCGCTGACGGGTGCAAAACCGCTTTTTGCAATTCTTAGTATCGCTTCCGTATCATAGTTCCCGTGAACGGCATCAAATACAGAAAGTATCATTCTTACAAAGGCTTTATTGTCAAGACATTCGCTTTCCGATAAAAAGAACGGTATATTATATTTAGGAAATTCACTTCTGATCACACTGCCGTATTCATCAAGATTTCTTGCAATAAGCTCGATCTCATTATATTTATATCCTTTTTCATGCACAAGTCTGAATATCTCTTTTGCGGCATGACTTATCTCATCATAAATATCTTCAGCCTCGTACATCCGGACAGAACCGTCATTTTTTATCTGATCTGTCAGTAATCCTCCCCTGTATCCCTTGAATATTCCGTTTTCTACAGCTCGGAGCGACTCCGTTTTAAATCTGCGTCCCTCATCGGAAAGATCGGTGATATGACAGGGAACAGATCTTTTCTGCGCCATATGCAGTATTTCTCTGTATGTTTTTACAGGCTCGTCAAAAATAGTCGTACTGTCCGAAATCACATTTCTGTCACAGCAGACAGTTATATATACGTTATCCGCCTGAGTGACAATTCTCTCGATGACCTTCAATTCCTGTGCAGAAAAACCATAGAATGAATCTATAAACACATTCATTCCGCTGAAATGATCATACTCACAAAGAATATCGTACAGCCTTACAAGATCATCATCAGGATCCTCATATGTATTTTCCAACAAAGCATTATATGCGGCATATATCCTTGCGCTGTCACGAAGCTTTGATGAAAGGAGTACACTGTCAACACGTTTTGCCGCAGTAAAAAGCTGTTCCGGGGATATCAGACACATTTTATATTCATTTACGGCAATAAGCATAGGATCAACAAGATCCATTGTCTTTTTTAATCCCTTTTTTCCTTTTTTTGTATAAAGCTCCAGTTCTCCGCCCTCAGAGGGCGCTTTTTCTATTGCCATACTCATAAGTACAGCCTTTACCCCATCATCAATGCGCTTTCCTGCGTCCGCCTTATGCTCCTCCATTATATTGCTGCAAAGTCTGCGGAAGCTTAAAACCTCAATTCTGCCGGCTATTTTGTCGCCAAGGTCATCAATAAGCTTCTTTTCATTATAGAATGAGCTTTGCTCCGGCACAATAAGAATAGCTTTATCAGCGCATTTTTCTCTGATATATCTGTAAAGCAATTCGCTTTTGCCGCTGCCGCTCCTGCCTGTTATCAATTCTATCATTCTCTCATCTCCATTTATAAAAAAGTACCCGCATATAATGCGGGCAGCTTTTCGTATTATTCATCATCAGAAAAATCATCGCTGAGCTGGTCAAGACTCGCCGCTTTAAGATATGCATTTATAAAGCCATCAAGATCACCGTCCATGACCGCATTGACATTTCCTGTCTCAAAGCTTGTCCTGTGATCCTTTACCATTGTATAGGGCATGAATACATATGATCTTATCTGAGCGCCCCACGCAATCTCCTTCTGTACGCCTTTGATATCCTCTATCTTATCAAGATGTTCCCTTTCCTTTATCTCGATAAGCTTTGATTTAAGCATTGTCATTGCCACATCTCTGTTCTGATACTGGCTTCTTTCTACCTGACTGGCTACTACAATACCCGTAGGGATATGCGTCAGACGAACAGCCGATGATGTCTTATTGACCTTCTGACCGCCTGCGCCGCTTGCCCGGTAAACATCCATTTTTATATCCTCGGGACGGATATCCACCTCTATTGTATTATCTATCTCAGGCATTACCTCAAGGGATGCAAAGGATGTATGCCTTCTTCCCGATGAATCAAAGGGAGAAACTCTTACAAGACGATGTACGCCTGATTCGCTTTTAAGGTAGCCGTATGCATTTTCTCCTTCAATAAGCAGAACTGCGCTTTTAAGTCCGGCTTCTTCACCGTCAAGGTAGTCTACCTCCTTGACCTTGAAATCATGTCTTTCAGCCCAGCGGGTATACATTCTGTAAAGCATCATTGCCCAGTCCTGAGCCTCTGTTCCGCC
>DEHG01000157.1:20465-26737 GCA_002351795.1 Ruminococcaceae bacterium UBA2806
GTCATACTCTCCTGTAAGCAGGGTCTGAAGTCTCTGCGCCTCAAGGCTTGATCTTACCTTTCCGACCTCGGTCTGAGCTTCCTCGAGCAGAGAAAGATCCTCCTCCTCATTTGCTAGCTCGATAAGAGCAAGCGTATCATCATATGCTTCGACCAGAGAATCATACTCTGCGACCTTATTCTTCAATGCGCCGGTTTTTTGCAGTATCTTCTGAGAGTTTTCAACGTCATCCCAGAATCCGGGCTGAGACGCTCTCTGTTCAAGCTGTTCGATCTCCATTTTGAGCTTATCAAGCCCAAGTGCATTTGCAAGATCGAGTATATCGGGATGTAATCCTTCTAATTCTAATCTTAATTCTTCAAACTGTATCATAAATTAACTCCGTTTCTGTGCTTTGCAGGCTCAATGCTCAAAGCTCATGATCTTTTTTCTTACTCTCCTATTATAATTCATTTTTTCCCAAATGTAAAGACCGCAAAATGATTTATAATTTCATCTATATGCTGACGGATATGTTTTTTCAGATAAAAAACTTACCTATGCTATTGACCTTGACCTAAAATAATGATATCATAGTTATTATGGAGTATAATGGATTGAAATATAATCAATTATATTGTTTGTACGTCAATATGTACACGGAGGTAATTATGAAAGAAAATAATGAAAGGCGTATCCGTATCCCATGGAGCCTTATTTTTAATATTGTGATCCTTATTCTTACAGGAATGCTGATCACCTACTTTGTATTCTCCGAAGGCGGATTTATTGATCTTCTTAACAGCGGACTGCAGATCAGCGTTGCATGGATGCTTACGGGAATATTTGTCCACCTTCTTAATATATTTCTTGATATGACAATTATATACCTGTTCCTGAAAGAGACCTGCAAAGAAATGACATTCTACAAAGCTTTTATCTGCGGACTTACAGGACAGTTTTTCTGTGCTATCACACCAAGTGCAACGGGCGGTCAGCCAATGCAGGTCGTTTCAATGACAAGAATGAATATTCCTGCCTCTAAAACCGTAGCGGCACTTATACAAAAATTTCTCGTATGGCAGTTTACTCTTGCTACTGTATGTATTATAGCTGTTTGTGCAAGATTCGGCTTCTTTGCACAATTCTTCAATTTTCCGATGTGGGTCGGCTCAATAGTAGGCTTTACGGCTCAGATAGGCATGATCGTCGTGCTTCTGCTTGCATCTTACTGCAAGCCACTCACTTCAAGGATCGTAAACTGGTTTATCAATATTTTCGGAAAGCTTCATATTATCAAGAATCCGGAAGAAAAAAAGAAAAGCGTTGAAAACACGCTCAATTCTTTTCATGAAAACAATAAAACTCTCAATAAAAACAAAGAGCTTCTTATAAAGGTCTATGCCATTACCGCTGTTCAGATGATCTCATATTTTCTTGTACCCTTTTGCATTGCACGTTCATTCGGTATCGAATGTGATGTATTCGATATGCTTTGTGCCCAGGCATATGTTAATATGATATCATGTCTTGTACCTCTTCCCGGAGGTTCAGGAGCTGCCGAATACTGTTTCAGCGTATTCTTCGGCTCTTACTTCACAGCTCAGACGATCAAATCAGCCATTCTCCTCTGGAGAACTATCACTTACTACGGTACAATTGTATTTACTGCACCATTTGCTATGCTCAAAAGTAAAAAATCAATGGAAGAAACTCTGGAAGAAAATATTAACCAGATCCAGTCTTAATTGTAAGCCTGTCCCGTATGCGGGATCTGTATTTTGTCAAAACTGAGGATAGAAATATATGAAAAGCGAAACACCTGAGATAAGTGTTATTATTCCTGTGTATAACAGCCAGATGCATCTCAAAGAGTGTCTGGAATCATTACAAAGACAAAGCTTTTCTGATTTTGAAGTACTGATAATCAATAACGGTTCAACAGATAATAGCAGTAAAATCGCCGGAGAATTTTCTGACAGTGACAGCCGGTTCAAACTGATCGAGCATAATCACGGACGACAGGGTGAAGCAAGAAATGTCGGACTTGATAACGCTTCGGGTAATTACATAGCATTTGTTGACTCTGACGATACGGTACTTGAACATTATCTCGAAAAGCTTTATACTGCCATAACCGGAAATCAGGCGGATGTCGCCGTTTGCGGATACCGGCTCTATTACAGAAAATCAAAAAAGGTCATTCAGACTCATAGATTAAAAAACCGTATTTATGACAGAAAAGACGCTATGAAAGAGCTTCTCCGGGATAAGAAAATGCGCTTTTATCTTTGGAACAAGCTCTGGAAAGTTTCTCTTTTCAGGGATAATGATATTCATATACCCGATATGTTCTATGAAGATGCTGTAGCCTGTTCACAGCTTTATTGTCATGCCGATAAGGTCGTAATGATCGACTACTGCGGGTACAACTATATCCGTGCGTCAAATAAGATCTTTACTGAAATTGAAATGGACGGCACAAGAATAAATGACTATATCAATACCGTACCCATGATACGCAGCTATCTTGAGGGAAAAGGTATTTATAATGACGTAAAAAAACCGTTTTTCACACATATCTGTCATGTGTTCTTGACAGTACCTCTCCTTTCGGCTCAGGCACATGAGGATCTTGACAGAAATCTGCTGAAAAACTCTGTTTCCGGTATGGGAAAGGTCATTCGTTCCTGCAATGCGCCCCCGGACGAGCTTGACAGCATTACCGAAGAAATAGCAGTTATGTGAGGAGGTTTAAGAATGTCCGCTCCCAAGGTATCGGTCATCGTACCAGTATATAATGTTGAAAAATATATTGCAAGATGTATTAATTCTATCAAAAATCAGACCTTCAAGGATTTTGAGGTTCTTATTATCAATGACGGCACACCCGATAACAGCATAGAGGCTGCAAAAAATGTTATCGGTGATGATAAACGATTTGTAATTTACGATAAAGAAAACGGCGGTCTGTCAGATGCAAGAAACTATGGTCTTGCACGGGCAAAGGGCGAATATGTTGTCTTTATTGACAGCGATGATTTTGTGGACAGCGATTATATCCGTATTCTTTACAATGAATGTATACTTGAAAACGCTGATATAAGCTGTTGTCGTTATACAATGTATTTCTGCGACCATTTCAATCCGCCTGTTCCTGTAGGAAAAAAAGCCTGTGTGCTTGATTCAAAGGAAGCTCTTGATATGCTTATCAGGGACAATAATATGCAGAGTTTTGCATGGAATAAAATGTATAAGCGCAGCCTTTTTTCAGAAACAGGCATTAATTATCCCGTTATGTATTTTGAAGATGTTGCAACGACTCCCCGTGTTATGTTCAATGCCGGAAAGGTCGCCATCAGTGAAAAATATCTCTACTCTTATGTAAGACGTTTCGGAAGTATCCTTTCAACAATGAATGTCAAAAAAATAAACGACTATATACGCTCATATTTCATTATAAGAAATTACCTTGAACAGAAAGGCGCATATAATCAATTCAAAGACGCACTTAAAGCAGTAAGCTGTAAGGTCAGTCTTATAAATGTGTATTCTATTCTCAGGGAACATATTATTGCCCGTAATTTTGACGAAGCAGGAGAAAACTTAGCGCTAAATTTCAGCCTTTTCAAACAAGTTAATTCCGGAAGCTTTACTGTTACTGACGGTCTGCCCGATCTTCCCCGAAAGCTTAAACAGCCGCAGAAAAAAGATTGCAGCCCGCAGACTATGGAGCAAAATACCTCCAAAGCCGCCGACTGCACATAATAATCTAAAAACTGCCAAGCTTTTTTCTTAACAGTTCAAGTATCTTTTTCTCCCTTCTTGAGACCTGGACCTGCGTCATCCCAAGCTGTCTTGCAGCTGCGGATTGAGTAACTCTTTTAAAAAACCTAAGCTTTACAAGCTCTCTGTCTATGGCAGGGAGCTTTTCAAGTTCTGTCCTGAGCGCCATAAGCTCAATGATCTTTCCGTCATGCGACGGTATGGGGATATCGTTCTGTATTTCACCATCCTCATTTGATATTGTAAGTGAAACGGGCGGCACAGATGAACCTATTGCCTCTGTCACCGCCTCCTCCGTTGTATCCAGCCGCTTTGCAAGCTCGGATACTGTCGGCTCTCTCCCATGTTCCTTCACAAATTCATCACCGACCCTGTTTACCTTTATTGAAAGCTCCCTTATGCTCCTCGATACTTTGATAATCCCTCCGTCCCGGAACATCTTTCTTATCTCACCCATTATCACAGGTACAGCATATGTTGAAAATCTGTATCCCAGATCCGGATCAAACCTGTCCGCAGCCTTTATCAGCCCTTCACAACCTGCCTGATAAAGATCCTCATATTCTATTCCTTTTCCCCTGAATCTTATTGCACAGGCATGAACAAGCCCCAGATTTTCATTTACTGCCCTGTCACGGTCAAGCATTAGGGTACCTCGGACTGAGCTTCTTTTTAAGCGTAACTGTAGTCCCCCTTCCCGGAACGGAACGGACATTTACACTATCGCAGAAGCTCTGCATTACCGCAAATCCAAGACCTGCCCTGTCCTCTTCCGGCGAGGTCGTATACAGCGGCTCCATAGCCTTATGTATATCCTCAATTCCGCAGCCCTTATCCGATATTCGAATTATTACAATATGGTCTGATGTAAAGCGAACATTAAGCCTGATCTTTCCTGTTATCCCGTGATAAGCATGAACTACACAGTTCGTTACTGCTTCGGATACGGCTGTTTTAATATCGCCTATCTCCCCTATTGTCGGGTCAAGCTGCATAACAAAGGCAGCAACTGCTGAACGTGCAAAAGCTTCATTTGAGGAAAGACTATCAAAGACCATTGTCACCTCGTTAGTTACATTCATTCTCATCAAAACCCCTTTCGAGTACATCAAGACCGGAAAGTCCGGATAATTCCATCATTCTTCTAAGCCCCTTGGGTATCTCCGTCACCTTAAGTCTCCCTCCGTAAAGTTTCATTGTTCTATAACGTCCCATGATAAGCCCTATTCCTGAGCTGTCCATAAAGCTCACACCCGAAAAATTCAGATTGAGCAAAGTCGGATGCTTTTGCTGTATAAGACCGTCAGCAGTTTCTCTTATCCTGCGGGCATTGTGATGGTCGATCTCTCCGGTCACATACAATGTCAGCTCGCTGCCGTTCATTTTGCTTTTCATTTTAAATCGCCTCCTTTGCGTCTATTCTACAACATGATATGAAAATAATATGCCGAATATAGGCAAGCAAAAACAAATCTCCTGCACAAAGCTTTGAGCTATGAGCAGGAGATCTTCCATATTATGCTGTTTTCTTGCAGTATTTCACTGAACCGGCTGAGGGATCTTTTTTATTCCGAACATTTTTCTCAGAAAGAAACTCCAGAATTTAGGATTATCAACTACAACGAATTTCATAAGCAGCCTCCATTCAGCAGCGCCTGCCGCAGTGTGAAGCGCTTATCGCAACAATAACAAGTACAATTATTGCAATAACAGCGATCCATTCCTCCGGCAGAACAACACCCGCAAGCAATCCCAGACCTAAGAATAATGCATTCAAGCTTATCTTACATCTTCGCATTATTCATTACCTCCGTTCAACACTTGCCTTACATTACCATAATATACATCTGCCGGAAAAGTGTTAACCGGATCTTATAAAGTTCTTTCACTTTCGATCAGAAAACAAAAAAATTTAAGATCAATAACGTAAATAATTATCAGCTGTTAAGATTATCTGCAATAAAGCTGCGAGATTTTTTGACCTTTTCGGGCTTTATTTTTTTACCTCTGAGATTTCTTGCAGCCTTTGCGACCTTTTTATCATTATCCGGAAAAGCGCCGATAAGCTGAGAGAACTTTTCATCGTCATCAATGCTGTTGAGCAGAATATAGGTAATTATGCCCTTTGTATCAAGATCACCCTGAGTATAAAGCGCCGCAAGTCCCTGTGATATCTTTTCGATCTTTTTCTCATTTGCCTCATTTATCATTGGAGCAAATAGCGGAACCACCTTTTCTTCAATAAAAGTCACGCCCCTGAATTCCTCATAATGAGCCTTTTCGTAAGCTATCTGATCTTTAAGAGCAGGGAAATATGTCACCATCCTGTTTGCAAGGAAAAGCGGGTCAACTGTTGCTTCGCCGTCCTTTTTGCGTTTTTTCTGTTTTTTCGCCGCTGAACTCTGCTTGGGTCCTCTGATAGTATCTGAAAAATCATCACCTATACTTTCAGCCTCCCTTATGCCGTCAGCTTCGGGATCAAAAAGCCATGTTGCAAGGGTTTTCCA
>DEHG01000157.1:26772-27099 GCA_002351795.1 Ruminococcaceae bacterium UBA2806
CACAGCTTCTGAGAACTACTCTGTTATTTGATGATGTGTAAACAACACTGTATGCAAGTTCTCCCACAAACAAAGCTGTCATTTCATCTGCTGAATCTGCAACACTTTCCCTTGTATAGCCCTTTGAAAGCAGCAGTCTTTCCACCCTGTTCACGATAATATCAAAAGCATTATTCATATCCATAATATATGATCTCCTTTTTCCTGATTGTTTATAAAACCTATAATGACATATTATAACACTTATACCGCATAAAAATCAACCCCCGCAGGAACAGCTGAAACCAATATATAAGCTTTTTTATTAAATAATATATTGAAAATACA
>DEHG01000077.1:0-268 GCA_002351795.1 Ruminococcaceae bacterium UBA2806
TGCCCCCGCAGAGATCAAGGCTGCGGGGGCGTTTTTTGTCAGGATCTATGTCAGAAAGAATCCGAAACATATAAATAATATTATTATGGTTGAAGAACTGATAAAAAAAGTGTATAATAGATCATAATATGTTTTGCGGGGTAGGTATATGGTTAAATGGGTCGAACATCTTAAAACAATAAATCATCATAAAAAGCTTGTTATGGAGCTTTGTTTCAGACTCGGACTTTATGGCCAGGGGATCATGCATGACCTTTCAAAGTATTCT
>DEHG01000077.1:559-867 GCA_002351795.1 Ruminococcaceae bacterium UBA2806
ATTATATAATTCATCCGCAGACAGCGCAGCTGCTTGAAAAAATGCTTAAAATGCTGAGCGAGCAGGGGGAAGAAAAAACTCTCCGCTATATAAAAACCGTAATTCTCAGAAACAAAACCTTCTGGATCTGATATTGTCAGCAGCAGATCAATGATACAACAGGAAATATAAAACCGTACCGTGGAGGGAACTGTAATGTATAAAACCAAGGTATTTTTTAAAACATTGACAGACGTAAAGGAGTTTGTCGATATTGCGGCAAAATATGATGATCTCGAGATCAATCTTATCTCTGATATATATACAAT
>DEHG01000077.1:1020-4071 GCA_002351795.1 Ruminococcaceae bacterium UBA2806
GGGCATCTCTGAAAACTTGTTTTCAGATGTTGAGGTGTTGCAAATCCTCAATATCCTATTCACTCGTTGACTGCTTGAAAGGATTTTTAGAGGTTCCCAAAAATGAAAGGAAAAACAATGAAGGTAAAAGTATTTACACTCGGATGCAAGGTCAATCAGTTTGAATCTCAGGCCATGCTCCGCACACTTGAGGAAAAAGGATATCAGGCGGTCCCGGAGTCGGAAAGCTCCGATGTGACCATCGTCAATTCCTGCGCCGTTACAGCCGCAAGCGAACAGAAGGCTGTAAAGCTGCTTAACAGGATAAGGCGTGAAGATCCCGATACCGTTATCCTGCTTACAGGCTGTATGGCTCAGACACAGGACGAGGGCAGCAGCAAGCTGAAAGAAGCTGACATTATACTCGGCAATAAAAGAAGAAATGATATCGTTCCTGTTCTGGATGAATTTTTTGCAAACAGGAAAAAGCTTCGTTCCGTGGAGGAATTTCTGCGTCATGACGATTATGAGGATCTTGCCGTATATAACTTTTCAGAGAGAACAAGGGCTTTTCTGAAAATCGAGGACGGCTGCAACCGTTTCTGCTCCTACTGCATAATACCCTATGCAAGAGGCCGTGTACGTTCGTCATCTCTTGAATATATAAAAAAGGAAATACAAGGCTTTGCGGCAAACGGCTACCGTGAAGTTGTTCTGGTCGGGATAAATCTTTCGTCATTCGGAAGTGATAACGGTCTGAGCTTTGCCGATGCGGTCAGAACTGCCTGTGAAGCTGCTGATATACGGATAAGGCTCGGTTCTCTTGAACCTGAATCCATGGATATGGATACGCTGAGGGTATTTGCAGAGTATGACAATTTCTGTCCGCAGTTCCATTTATCCCTGCAAAGCGGCTGTGACAGCACCCTGAAACGTATGAACAGACATTATACCACGGCAGAATATGAAAAGATCGTCAGTGATATCCGCACGGTGTTTGACAATCCTTCGATAACAACAGATGTTATGGTAGGCTTTGCGGGTGAGACGGAGGAAGAATTCGTTCAGTCGGCAGAGTTTATTGAAAAGATCGGCTTTGCACGGACGCATATTTTCCCCTATTCACGCAGACCCGGAACAGCGGCTGATAAAGCAGGCGGTCAGCTTTCAAATGATATTAAAAAGAAAAGAGCTGCCCGCATGGCGGAATATGCGGACAGGGCAAGACGGAATTTTCTTGACAGTCAGCTCGGCAGAGTCGAGAAGGTGCTTTTTGAGACAGGAAACAAGGACGAAATGTATGAGGGCTATACACCGAATTACACACTTGTCTATGCAAAGGCTGATAAAGGTATTGTAAACAAGATCGCTGACGTAAGACTTATTTCCATCGTTGAAGATCATATTATCGGCGAGATCATATAAAGTAAAACTATGATCCGCATCGACGAAGAATCTTTTTATATATTCTGCCTTTTCAGAAGATCCTTCGCTTTCGCTCAGGATGACAAAGTAATCGTATAATATCGTTTACTGTAATATGTGCTGCGGCTTTTTCGCACACTTTCAGGATGACAAAGAGAAATAAAACAGAAAAAAGGAGAAATGATTTATGGAGCTTAATCCTGTATGGGCAGGTCTTGCAATAATGGGATTTATCGGCGCTGTTGTAAATGCAGTTAAATGGTTTATTATGGAAAAGGATTTCAGCAAGGGAAGCTTTATTTCCGTGGGCGCATGGACAGCTATCATGGCTGTAGGTGTGGTTTTAGCAATTCTTTTTCGATGAGGAAATGTAATTTATTGTTTTCTTTCCAAAATGTGATGTACAAGCACCAATCACTTAGAAGTAACAACTAAAAAACAGAAAACTAATTCCTGTTTTTTATATAATTTGTCTATTTGACTAAAAAAGCGTACAAAACTTATTGCAAAATTGACCTATACTTTATAACAAAATAGTAGTATAATATAGATGTACAGGCGGCGGGGGCCGACCCGCAGAAAAATAGTCTGAAAGGAGTAAAACTATGGATGTAATTACAACCAGAAAAGAAAAAGTTATCTATAGAGAAGGAGATTCCGTAATTAAGATTTTCTCTGATAAATATCCTAAGTCCGATGTACTTAACGAAGCTCTTAATCAGTCAAGAGTAGAGGAAACAGGTCTGCCGATACCGGCGCTTAAATCCGTTTCGCTTATTGACGGCAAGTGGGCTATAACGATGGAATATGTAGAGGGCAAGACTCTTGAACAGATCATGCAGGAGGATCCCGATAATATAGAGAAATACATGAATGATTTTGTTGATCTCCAGCTCAAGGTACAGAGCAAGAAGGCTCCCCTTCTTAACAAGCTCAAGGATAAGATGAACAGAAAGATCAGCTCCCTCGGCGGAAAGGTTGATGCAACTATCCGCTATGAGCTTCACACAAGACTTGACAGTATGCCGAAGCATAACAAGCTTTGCCACGGAGATTTCAACCCGTCAAATATCATCGTTGACCCCGCAGGCAATCCGCATATTATCGACTGGTCGCATGCCACACAGGGAAATGCGTCTGCTGACGCTGCAAGAACATATCTTTTGTTCTCTCTCAAGGACAAGAACCTTGCAGATATGTATCTTGATATGTTCTGCAAAAAGAGTGATACTGCTAAGCAGTATGTACAGCAGTGGCTGCCGATCGTGGCTGCTTCACAGCTTGTTAAGAGAATACCCGGCGAGGAAGAATTCCTCAAGAGCTGGGTAGATGTTGTTGATTATCAGTGATTTTCATTTTGAAGACCTCCAAATTATAAAGCAGGAGCACCGTCTGTCGGGGACGGTGTTTCTGCTTTTTTCTCTTCGTCATTGATCCTGAACGGAAGAAAAACACCCCCGCAGACTTGTGATCTCTGCAGGGGCATGGTTTTATACTCAGATATGTTTTTAGCTTTGCACTTATTTAACTGTAGCTGTAAAGAATTTCTTTACGACCTTTCCGCTCTTATCCATGACGTCAATGCGGATATCATATGTACCCTTTGTGGTGGGCTTGAATCTTGCGCTTGCATTTGCAGTGTATTTT
>DEHG01000096.1:0-9790 GCA_002351795.1 Ruminococcaceae bacterium UBA2806
TACGGCTCCGGCGGCTCGCCGGGATATTGCTCTGCAAAAAGGGCTGCGTTATGGTTGTCAAGCATTGATATCGTTTCAATGATGAAAGTCTTCTGCTGAGTAAAGTTGTCAAGCACCCATTTTTCAAGTATCGCAATGACCCCCTGAGTATGATAGGTGCAGAAATAATCTATCCTGCTGTCATTTATTTTTGCATTATACTTCTCCGTAAGAAGCAAACGGTAAAGCCCCTCTATCATCCTCGAAAATTTGGCTTTCAATTCGCCTGTGGCATGAGGACTGAATATCATCCTGAAAATAACCACATTCTGCTCTATATAATCAACAAGCTCCTTATCAAAACCCTCGGACGGCTTTTCCTGATATTTCAGCATAATAAGTCCAAGCTCGGTGAGTATTTCTTTTTCAAGCTGATCGTACAGATCATATATATCAAGACAATGCTTGTAAAATGTAACACGGTTCACATCGGCTTTATCCGATATCTCCTGAACGGTTATCTTCCGCAGCTCTTTTTCCGCAAGCAGCTCGGCAAGCCCGTTTCTGAGGGCTTTTCTTGTTTTAAGCGTTCTTCTGTCAGGCTTTTTTTCCATAGTTGACTCCTGATGACGAAGCTGCCGCAATGATGCAGCAGCTCCTTCTCCTTTATATTATTTTCTGAGATATATCATACAGTTTTAAGATAATCCCTTACTTCCTTCTCTGTCGCAAGAGATAATACATGATCCGCTGCCTCATCGGCTTTCTGCTTTGTCCATGCCGATATGCATTTCCTTACACGCAGTACACTCGGCGCTGAAACACTGAATTCCGTAAGTCCGAATGAGATCAGAAGCGGTATCATCATCGGGTCGGCAGCGGCTTCTCCGCACATTCCTACGGGTATATTCTGCTCCCTTGCCGCTGTGATTATCGAACGTATCATTCTTAGTACACTCGGCTGCAAAGCTGAATACAGATATGAAACATCACTGTTTCCTCTGTCGGCTGCCATTGTATAGCCTGTAAGATCGTTTGTACCGATGCTGAAAAAGTCTGATTCCTTTGCAAGCAGATCTGCAATAATGCCCGCTGCTGCTGTTTCGGTCATGATACCGACCTTGATATTCTCGTCATATGCAATGCCCTCGGCTTTAAGCTCGGCTTTAAGCTCCTCAACGAGAGCCTTGCCCTCCCTGACCTCTTCAACGCAGGTGATAAGCGGGAACATTATGCTGACATTTCCGAATGCGCTTGCACGAAGGATAGCCCTGAGCTGTATCCTGAAAAGATCACGGTTTTTAAGACAATAGCGTATCGCCCTGAATCCCATGAACGGATTTTCTTCCTTTGCAAGTCCGAGGCAGGGTATATCCTTATCGCCGCCGATATCAAGAGTTCTGATAATAAGCGGTCTGCCCGAAAGTATCATTGCAGCCTTTTTATATTCCTTGAACTGCTCCTCCTCTGTCGGAACTGAGGTCTTGTCCATAAAGAGGAATTCCGTCCTGAAAAGACCAACGCCCTCGCCGTCAAATTCAAGCGCCTTTGCAGCGTCGTCGGGCTTTCCGATATTGCATACAAGCTCATATACAGTGCCGTCTGCGGAGACTGTGGGCTTGCCCCTGAATTTTTCAAGCTCCTTTTTCTCCTGCATGAACTTTTCTCTTTTTTCATTGTAGCATCTCAGCTGTTCATCATCGGGGGATACTATAACGGTACCCTTGCTGCCGTCAACGATAACTGTATCGCCGTTTTTAGCAGCCTTTGTAATATCCTGTACACTCATTACTGCGGGTATCTCAAGAACCCTTGCAAGTATTGCGCTATGTGAAGTCGTGCTGCCTGTTTCGGTAAGTATGCCCGATATATTCTCCTTATTTATCTCTGCGATCATTGAAGGCGTAAGCTCTTTTACGCATATCACCGTACCTGCGGGCGCATCGGACAGCTTCACTTCGCTTATCCCCAGAAGTATGCCAAGCACTCCTGATCTTACGTCTCTTACATCGGCTGCCCTCTGCTTTGTAACATCGTCATCTGCTGCGGAAAATATCTGTATGAACATATTGCACATACTGTCAAAAGCAGCCTCGGCGCACTGACCTTCGCCTATAAGCTTATCCACCTCGCCCAGCAAAAACGGATCCTGTACAATGCTTATATGACCGAGCATTATCTCAGCTTCCTTTTCACCGACGCTTTTTCTCAATGTATCAGCCTGTGCCTGTGTGTTTTTGCAGAAAACGTCCACTGCGTCATGGAAACGTGTTTTTTCCGCTGCGGCGTCCTCGACCTGCTTTGGTGTGTATTCAAGTGAATGTTCCTCTATAAGCAGCGCCTTGCCTATACCTATACCTTCAGAAACTCCTATACCTTTATACATTTATGTCACCTCCGATTATTTATCAGGGGACTGCCGAATGACAGTCCCCACTTTCATTTCCGCATCAAGCCGGATCTACAGCTTATTCACCGAAGCCGTCCTCTATCATTTTTGCGCCCTCAGCAAGAGCTGCCTCTTCCTGATCTCCGTCGCATACAAGCTCGATCTCACTGCCGCATTTCATGCAGGCTGCTATAAGATTCAGAGTGCTTTTTGCATTGTACTTATTGCCGTTGAAATTGATGAATACATTGCATGGGTATTTAGCCATTGCGCCTGCAAATACGGATGCCGGTCTCATATGAAAACCCTGTGCGTTCGGAACTGTTAATACTTTTGATACCATAATGATTCTCCTTTGCATTTTTTATTATAAGCCGCCCGTAATACATTTTTACGTCAGACTTTTTGTTTTGAATATAGTCAGCGTCATATAATTTTTTACTAATGTCATTCTGAGGAGCGCAGCGACGAAGAATCTTTCACTTATTCTGCTTTTTCTGAAGATCCTTCGCTTCGCTCAGGATGACAAAAATGATTATATTAATGCCATTTATTATAATTATTCTTCTTTTTTCTTCTTCGGTCTTTTCAGCAGCGAAAGCATAAGTGCGCCGACTACCGATCCTATCAGAAGTGCCAGCAGATACATGAACGGATTTCCGATAGTTGCAATTACGAAAATACCTCCGTGAGGCGCCATAAGCGTACAGCCGAACAGCCATGAAAGTGCGCCTGCCGTTGCTGCGCCGAGTGCACAGGAAGGAATGACTTTAAGCGGATAGGATGCTGCATAGGGGATTGCGCCCTCTGTGATGAAGGACAGACCCATGATATAGTTTACAAGACCGTTCTTGCGTTCATCAGCAGTCCAGCAATTGCGGAAGATGGTTGTTGAAAGTGCAATTGCTATCGGAGGTACCATACCGCCTATCATAACGGATGCCATTACCTGATAGCATACCTGCTGAACAGCCGGATCTGTTGTTCCTGCTGCGGTGGTGAGCATGCCTGTACCGAATACATAAGCTGCTTTGTTGAACGGGCCGCCCATATCTATCGACATCATTGCGCCGAGGATACAGCCTAAAAGAATACCGAGGTTGTTTTCGCTGAGCCATGTAAGACCATTGTTAAGACCTGTGTTGATAACTGCCATTATCGGGTTGACAGCGCACATCATAGCGCCGACGATGCCAAGTCCGGCCAGCGGGTAGAGCAGTACAGGCTTGATGCCTTCAAGTGCCTGCGGAAGCTTATCGCAGAGCTTTTCAAACATCTTCATAAGCCAGCCTGCGAGGAAGCCTGCGAGCAGTGCGCCCAGGAATCCGGAAGGAACAGTTTCAGCTGCGCCGGGATCTGCAAAGGTTGCGCCGTTCGATGCAAGAAGTCCGCCTACGATACCGACCAGAAGTCCGGGTCTGTCTGCAATGGACATTGCAATAAAGCCTGCAAGCAGCGGCAGCATGAAGTTAAATGCATAACCGCCTATGTTCTTGAACCATGCCGCAACGGGATTTACAGTACCGAAGGCACTGTTTCCGGCAGCCTCAACTCCGCACGCTGCGTCAATAAGGAATGCTATTGCGATAAAGATACCGCCCGCAACAACAAACGGCAGCATATGCGATACACCGTTCATAAGGTGCTTATAAAGCTTGCGTCCGAAGCTTTCGTTTCCGTCAGCGGAATCAGCCTCCGCCTTCTTGTCGGAATGGAATACAGGTGCTTCACCGTTTATTATCTTATTGATAAGCTCCTCCGGCTTATGGATACCGTCTGCGACCTTTGTCGATAAAACAGGCTTTCCGTCAAAGCGGGCTGTTTCAACACTCTTATCCGCCGCAATAATGATACCGTCACATTCTTCGATCTCCTTTGCCGCAAGAACATTCTTGGCGCCGCCCGAACCGTTTGTTTCTACCTTTATGGTAATGCCCATCTTTTCAGCAGCCTTATTGAGAGCCTCAGCTGCCATATATGTATGTGCAATACCTGTAGGACAGGCTGTTACTGCAAGCACCTGTATCTTTCCGCCCTTTTCTTTCTTCTCTTTCTTTTCTTCCTTCTTCCCCGAATCAGACTTCTCTTCCGTCTTTGTCTCCTCAGGGAATTTTTCCGTTTCCTTTTCATCAATAAGCTTAAGGAATTCATCTGCATCCTTTGCAGCCTTCAGCTTTGCCGTGAAATCCATATCCATGAGCATCTGCATCATTCGTGCAAGCACCTCAAGGTGAACGTCACCGTCAGTCGTTGCAGCTATCATGAATACAAGCTTACACGGATCACCGTCGGGCGAACCGTAATCAACACCCTTCGGCACTGTTATCGCTGTAAGAGCCGGCGCCTTGACTGCCTCACTCTTTGCATGGGGAATTGCGATCTCCATGCCTATTGCGGTCGTACCCATTTCTTCTCTTTTGAGGATACCTTCCTTGTAAGCTTTTCTGTCTTTAAGATTTCCGCACTTTTCATGCAGGGCGACAAGCTTTTCAATAGCCTCAGCCTTATCCTTTACGGATACGCCTATCTGTATCCCCTGTTTCTTAAGCAAATCAGTTATTCTCATTAAACCTACCCCCTTCATAAATTTCTTACTGATCTGTCGTTTTTATAATTTCTCAAGTATTTCATATATCTTTCCCTTAGCCGCAAGTCCTGCTGAAAACGCCGTTGCATTTCCGCACGCCGTTCCGAGCTTCAAGGCATATCCGTAATCGCCTGTCTGCTCATATCCTGCAATGAATCCCGCAACCATTGAATCTCCCGATCCTACCGTATTAAGCACCTTTTCCTTTAATGTACCTGTATGGTAGGTTTTTCCGTCCTCGGCAAACAATACTGCTCCGTCTCCGCCCAGGGATACGATAACATTCCTTGCACCCTGCTTCATAAGCTCATAAGCGCACTGTGCGGTATCCTCCTCGTTAACAACATCACGGGCAAAGATCTCCGAAAGCTCCTGTCTGTTCGGCTTTATAAGGAACGGTCTGTACGGCAGACAGTTCAAAAGAAGCTTTTTCGTTGCATCCACAACTATCCGTACCTGCTTATCCCCAAGCCGTCTGAGTATCCTTTCATAAGCATCCTCCGAAACTGTCTTAGGAATACTTCCGGCAAGAACTATCGTATCGCCGTCCGCTATCCTGTCTGTTTTTTCAAGAAGCTGTTCAAACTCAGAGTCTGTAATATGCGGTCCCTGACAGTTGATCTCGCTTTCCTTATCCGCCTTTACCTTTATATTGATCCTTGAAATGCCCTCCTTCAGCCGTATGAAATCCGAGCATATACCGATATCAGAAAGCCCCTTTTCTATAGCCTCACCGGTAAAGCCCGCTGTGAATCCCAGCGCTGTACTCTTTATATCAAGCTCTGCAAGGATACAGGATACATTTATCCCTTTCCCGCCGATATAATATTCCTCGCCGGTCGTGCGGTTCGTTATACCGCTTACAAACTGCTCAAGGTGAACAACATAATCAATGGAAGGATTAAGCGTCAATGTGTAAATCATTTCGTCACCTCCCTTATTACGGTTTTATCGGAAAAGCCCCCGTATGGAAGCTTATCTGTTATGATACAGCATTTTTTCAGCTCTGCAAATGTAACGGGATACACCTTCCTGAATTTGCTGTGGTCTGCAAGAACAAAAACAGCGAAGCTCTTTTCAATGGCTCTTTCCTTCATCATTGCCTCTTCGCTGTCAGGCGTTGTAAATCCCGCCGTTACATCTATACCGTTAGTTCCCATAAACGCTTTTGTGAAATTGAATTTCATCAGATTCCTGATACTCTCAGCGCCGACTACCGATGCAGTGACAGGCTTTATCCTGCCGCCTATCATATATCCTTTCAGTCCTTTAGAGATCAGCTTCTGGGCATGTATCACGCCGTTTGTAACAAAGGTCGCCTTTGTATTTCCGATATGGCCGATAAGCCTTGAAGTCGTCGTGCCTGAATCTATATAAATAAAATCATCATTATTTATAAGGCTTGCCGCATATTCGGCTATAAGCTCCTTTTCCGCAGACATCTGGATCTCACGGACATTTACCTCATCCTCAAGCGCTCCCTCAGTCCTTATAATGGCTGTTGCGCCCCCGTAGACCTTCCTCAGCCTGCCCTCTCTGTCAAGTACAGCAAGGTCACGGCGTATGCTTGATTCGGAGGTCCCAACAAGAGCCGCAAGCTCGGAAACAGTTGCTGCGTCACGTTCTTCAAGTATTTCAAGTATCGCCTTGTATCTCTCCTGCGTCAGCATTCTTTTCCCTCCGTTTCAGATCTCTTAATCAGATTATAGCACTTTTTCATTCAAAGTCAAGCATATTCTTTCAAATTATTTCAATTTTAATCAAATATTAACAGATTATTCATAAATAAATGCTATGATTTAACCATAGATAACCATAAGTTTTCAAGCCTTGTCAACTATAGCCAAAGGAGGCACAAAATGGAAAACAGTAAATATCTTCGGCTCCTTGCCGAAAAATACCCGACAATGCGTTCTTTGTCAAGAGAGATAATAAATCTGACCGCAATACTGAATCTTCCCAAAGGAACAGAGCATTTCATGAGCGATATACACGGCGAATATGAAGCGTTCTGCCACATTCTGAACAACTGTGCAGGAGTTATAAGAGAAAAAGCCGATATGCTTTACAGCGAAAAGCTTTCCGACAGGGAAATAGAGGAAATATGCACCATAATATACTATCCCCGTGAAAAGCTCAGCCGCATAAAAAAAGACAGGGTGATAAGCTCCGACAGATACAGGCTAATCATAAACAGAATGATAGAGATTGCCGCTGTCCTTTCCTCAAAATACACGCGTTCAAAGGTACGAAAAGCAATGCCTGCGGATTACGCCTACATTATAGACGAGCTTATCCATGCACAAAATGATGAGGACGATAATCAGATACGCTATCATGAAAGGATACTTGACAGTATTATCGGGATAGACGCAGACGACTTCATCACGGCTCTGGCGGGACTTATAAAGCGGCTTGCTGTAGACCACCTGCACATTGTAGGGGATATCTTTGACAGGGGCGCAAGCGCCGATAAGATAATAGACCTTCTTATGAAGCATCATTCACTTGATATACAATGGGGAAATCATGACATCCTATGGATGGGCGCAGCTGCGGGAAATGACGCCTGTATCGCAAACGCTGTAAGGAACAGCATCAAATACAATACCCTACTCACCCTTGAAAGCGGCTACGGCATAAGTCTGAGAGATCTGACGGTATTTGCGGGAAATACATACACAAAAGGCAGTCCCATGGAAAAGGCGCTCAGAGCGATAACCGTTATACAATTCAAGGCGGAGGGTCAGACCATACTTCGTCACCCCGAATACGATATGAAAAACAGACTTCTGCTTGACAAGATAAATACTGAAAACGGCACTGTATGTATTGACGGAAAGGATTATCCGCTTAATGACAGCGAGCTGCCGACAATAATGAAGGAGTCGCCCTACAGCTACACGCAGGAGGAAAGGGATATTATAAGCGGGCTCAGATCTGCATTCCTTAACAGTACAGTCCTGCAAAAGCATATGAATTTCCTTCTGCAAAAGGGAAGTATGTACAAATGCATAAACGGCAGCCTGCTGTATCACGGCTGCATACCGCTTGACGAGGAGGGAAATTTCTGCGGCGTGAGAATCCTTGACGGCATATACAAGGGCAAGGCTTTGCTTGATATTGCTGACAAGACGGTAAGAAATGTTTTTTACGGCAAAAACAAAAAAAGCGATGAGCTTGATCTGATGTGGTACCTATGGTGCGGCATACGTTCACCGCTTTGCGGAAGGAACATAAAGACCTTTGAAAGATATTTTATAAACGACAAAAGCGTATGGCACGAGCAGTCAGACCCGTATTATAAATTCTATGAAACGGAGAAATGCTGCAGCATGATACTGCGGGAGTTTGATCTGTATTCGCCGTATTCCCATATTATAAACGGACATACGCCTGTACTTGCTTCAAGGGGCGAACAGCCCATAAAGGCAAACGGAAAGCTTTTAGTAATTGACGGCGGCTTCTGCAAGGACTATCACAGCAAGACGGGTATTGCAGGATATACGCTTATCTATAATTCTCACGGTCTGAGAATAAAGGCACATCAGCCGTTTGAAAGCATTGAAAAGGCGCTTGATGAGAACATGGATATAATTTCCAGTTCACAGCTTATTGAAACTGAAAAGAACAGAATAATGGTAAGGGACACCGACAACGGGCGGCGCATAATGGAAGAGATAGACGATCTTTGCGAGCTTCTTGAGCATTACAAGCGAAGCGGACAGAAATAATAAAACAGCGTGGAGTCATCAGCTGAATGCTGAAGCTCTGCGCTGTTTCCGTAATTATATTTATTTTTTTCTTTTCAGAACAGCCGTGACCAATTCAGGAGAATTATTGATCCTGAACGGGAATACACTCTGTCCGAGTCCACGGCTGACGATCATTGTACTGTCGCCCGATGTATGCATTCCCTCGCTGTATTTCGGGAAATATCCCTCATCAGGAGCATACAGCCCTCCGATAAACGGAAGCCGGAACTGTCCGCCGTGTTCATGTCCGGCGAAGGTGACATCTATCCCTATACAGGCATAATCATCAAAAAACGACGGTCTGTGTTCAAGCAGTATCGTCGGACAGGCATCATCCTTCATAGAATCTATTTCATCTATCATCTTATAGCTTTGCTTATCGACGTCTCTTTCAGGTAAGCTTTCATCAGCATAAAAGGCAAGATCATCAGCGCCGATAAGCTGAATTTTTTCTCCGTTCCGTTCAAGGAACTCAGATCCTGAACGAATAACATGAACTCCGAGTTTTTTCAGACCTCTTTCCAGCTCTGCAAGAACAACAAGATCACGGCGTTCATGGTTGCCTGTTACATAGTATACAGGCGCAATTTTTACAAGCTTTTCCGTAAGCGCCAATGATATATCAACATTTGTATTTCTTGAATCAATATAGTCACCTGTGATGACAATTATATCCGGCGATTCTTTTTCAACTGCGTCTGTCAGCTTACAGTTTTCACTGCCGAGCATATTATTATGAAAGTCCGATATCTGAACAATTTTATAGTTCTCAAAGCTTTCAGGAAGATCTTTTACATTCACCTCATATCTGCTGACATCTATTCTGTTATTCTCAAAATAGATATATATTCCCCATATAACAATAAGCACAAAAATCGCAAGCAATATATAAGGCATATTTTTCCTCCTTTTACTGTTTTTCTTATATCTTTTAGCTGTCATTTATTTCCCTTCTTTCCAGCGTGACGCCCGGCGAGCCGCCGGAGCCGTAACGCGGGGTTCGCTCCATTACATTTCGCTCTGTTTGGTTTAGAGATGCTTTTATGCCCGCGTGAGTTACTAAATGTTCAATGTTCAATG
>DEHG01000096.1:9878-15044 GCA_002351795.1 Ruminococcaceae bacterium UBA2806
ATGTTCAATGTACAATGTTCTGGCTGCTGATTTAGTTTAGTTGTTTGGCTGTGATTGTCACTTAATGTATAACGTGTTACTATTGAATTAACCTCTCCGTCAGACTCTGAGCTTTGAGCTTATACCAACCTCCTCACTGCGTGAGAAAAAACCACCTCCCCTTGACAAAGAGGAGTCAATTGTCAGTTATGCTTTTTTATTTAAGGGCATCTCTAAAAACTTGTGTTTAGAGAAATGAATATACGCATTTTTGTGCTGATAAGAAATTTCTTTTTAGTCACTTAAAAAGACATATACAGAGCCGACTGCAATTTATTATCATTTGTTATATACTATTTTACACCCTTTTAACGAAATGGTCAATAATTCATTAGAAATTTAAAAAAATCCTGTTATATTTGTATAAGATTCACATTTATTAATATTTTTTCACTCAAAGAAAAAACAGCGGCGGCAGTCACAAAAGCAGTAACTGCCGCCTGATATACTATTATTTTTCTATTTCATTAATTCATTAACACGCTTTTGTATCTCATCATAATCATATCCAGCATCTATAAGTCTTTTCTTTCTCTCATCACCGTTGCCCCATTTTCCCTCGATCACTTCTTTTGCTGTTTCATCTACAGATTTATGATGTTTTTCCTTCATGATCTCATTTACTCTTTTCTGAACGGCATAATAATCATAGCCTGCTTCGGTCAGAAGTTTTTTTCTTTCGTCGCCTGTTGACCATTTCCCTTCGATCACTTCTCTTGCAAGCTGTTCGACGGATTTTTTATCGTGTACGGGATCTGATTTTTTATATCCGTTGTATCCGCCTTTTTTTACAGCCGCCGGATAATCGGTATAGCAGTAATCCATATCAACATTACCGCTTATTCCGTTTACATTCCCGTCAGACGAATACTGCCAGATACCGTATTTATTTGCTGTATAGGTGCATTTATTATAATACTGTGCCACCCACAGCGCATATTTTCCGGCCACACTGTCCGAAACATAGTTTTCAAGATAATAGGTCGAGCAGTACAGTCCGGGCATATAGCGGTTCTTTTCAAGCTCTCCGCAGAAGTTCAGTATAACGCTGTCACAAAAAGCCATACCTCTGTCAAACTGACTCTGTTCCTCAAGGTCGAGGTATATGGGATATTCAAACTTTTTTCCTTTTATTACTTCCATACAGGCTTTTGCTTCCCTTACGGCGTCCTCCGGAGAATCGGCATACGAGTACCAGTAAGCGCCCGCATCAAGACCTGCCGCCTTTGCTTTGCGGTAATTCTGTTCAAAAAAGCTGTCCTTCTGGCTCACATCTCTTCCGTAGCCGGCACGGAGGATCACAAAGTCAATTCCGCACTGCTTTACCTTTTCAAAATCGATATCTCCCTGCCAGGATGAAACATCAATACCTTTTATCATTTTCTGTCCCTCCTTGATATTGATATCAAAAAGCCTGATCCATCGCCTATTACAGACGGATATAAAATGGCTCTTATTACAGTCTATGCTATAAATAAATGAATTGATTTAAGAGCTTTTTATTTGCACAAAAATTTTTTATCAAAGCATCATATAACCGAAATTATAAGTAACTCACGCCGGAAATGATGTTTTGCTTGTAAAAAGATTTTAATTGTTGTATAATTGTTGTATAATGTGTAAAATAACACTGTAAAAGAATGATACAATGAATAAACAAACGAGATAGAAATAATAAGAGGTAACTGCATCATGAAAACTGTAATCATTCACGGTCAGAGTCACATAGGCTCGACCTGCCATATTGCTCAGATGCTGGCACAAAAGCTCGGCGGAGAAACGACTGAGTTTTTTCTGCCGGGGGATTTCGGTGAATTCTGCTGCGGATGCACACAATGCTTTATTAAAAGCGAAGAAAAATGCCCGCATTACAAAAAGCTTTTGCCTATAACACAGGCTATTGATGAGGCTGATGTCATTATACTTGCAAGCCCTGTATATGTTTACCATGCAACAGGTCAAATGAAAGCCTTTCTGGATCATTACGGCTGGCGCTGGATGGTTCACCGTCCCGATGAAAGAATGTTCACAAAGCAGGGAGTCTGCATTTCAACCGCTGCGGGCAGCGGAATGAGATCAACGAATAAGGACATGGAAGACAGTCTGTTTTTCTGGGGCACTGCAAAAACGTACAAATTCGGCATAGGCATCGCAGCCACAAGCTGGAACAGCATAAGTGAAAAAAAGAAAAAACAGATAGAAAAAGCAACCGATTCGATCGCAAAGAAAATAATAAAACGAAACGGAAAAATAAGACCCGGACTTAAAACAAAAGCCTTTTTCAACATTATGCGGCTTTTGCAGAAAAGCGGCTGGAATGAAGCCGATGCCATTTACTGGAAGGAAAAAGGCTGGACGGAGAAAAAGCGTCCGTGGAAAAAATAATACAGAAGTAAAAAAACGAGCTGCCGCTATTTAATAGTCTGACAGCTCATTTTTTATAGAATGCTGAATAATTATTTCAAATCTGCTCCCCACATTCCTGAATTCAGCGTTTACTTAACATACAGTCAGGATCGGGGATATCAAATCTTCCTGTTTTCGCTGCGGCTATGCATTTTGATCCCCCTCTGCACAGGGTTGAATATTTACATTCCCTGCATCCTTCAGGTATCCCGACCGCCCTTAACTGCTTCATAACGGGACTGCTCTGATGAAGTGTAAGCAGGTCTGTCTCCTTAACATTTCCGATAACATAGGGCAGCCGCCTGCATGGCATGACATCGCCGTTTGCA
Source organism: Ruminococcaceae bacterium UBA2806 (assembly GCA_002351795.1). GTDB lineage: Bacteria > Bacillota > Clostridia > Oscillospirales > Acutalibacteraceae > UBA1213. The sequence continues at coordinate 12,653 of DEHG01000096.1, forward strand.
AGCACGATCAGCAGATTTTCCCCCGCTGAGCAATGATATATCAGCTTATCTCTGCATGGGATGAACTGCAAGGATCTCCCGCAGAATACTCTTCCCTTTTTATTCAGACGGGCGGCAGTTTTCAGAAGCTTCCAATAGTTTTCTGCCGGAACGCTCAGATTTTCGCTATCCTCCTGCGACGGGATAACTACCCTGTCAAACCACAGCTTATCAGCGCCAAGGATATAGCAGAATGAGGCAAGTTTTTTCAATTCTCCGATATTGTTATTCTGCACTGTAAAGGAAACGCTTGTAAAAATTCCTTGTGCCTTCAGCGCACAGATACCGTTTACCGCCCTGTCAAAGCTGCCCTTTCCCCGGATATTATCATGCACCTTTTCCATACCGTCAAGGCTTATCTGCACATAATCCACTCCGCAGGCTTTCAGTCTCCTTGCCTCCCATTCTCCGAGCAATGTGCCGTTTGTCAGCACTCCTGTTCTCATACCCTTCAAACGTGCAAGGTCAAGCAGATCATAAAGCCCAGGATGAGTCAGCGGTTCTCCGCCTGTAATATTTAGTCTGCCGATACAATTATATTGCTTTATAAGCTCCGAATACTGGGACAGAACAGGCTTTATTTTGTCAATATCCTCAAAAGCGCTGTAATCCTCCTGATAGCAATGCTTACAGCGAAGATTACAGCGATGTGTTATATGCCATTGTAAAGTAAAATCTTTATAAGTAAAATTCTCCATGATCAGAACGATGAACTTCCTCCGCTGCCACAGCTCGAACAGCTTGAACCGCTCGAACAGCTTGAACAGCTTGAACCGCTCGAACAGCTTGAACAGCTTGAACCGCTGCCGCATCCGCTTGATCCCGAACTGCTGCTCGGCGGTCGATGATCTGTTACCTGTCCGACATAAACCGTCTCCACAGGATCACTGAACTCGCCCTCAAGTCTGTAATGATCCTCTCCCAATTCATCAAACTGCAGTATCGGATTATTCTTCTTTGAAAATGCAATGCCGATCGCAATTATCAGACCCAGCATAAGAGAAATAACAATATATCCGCTTATCTTCAACGGCTCGCTTATACTCTTTTGCTCGCAGACATCAAGTATCTGTGAAAACGCTTCCCTTGAGCAGTTGTAATATTGCTTTGACGTTGCGTAGCGGCTGACATTATTCGTAATGGATCTTGCCTTTGAATCCGTAACAGACTCATTTATTTTGCCGTAAGACTGTATCACCAGTTTCCTGACGCCCATATTTATTTCAAATATGCATCCGCTTTCAAGTCCGAAAAGCGATCTGCGCTTCAATCTTGCCTGATCTATCTCATTACTTGTGTATTCGCCTGTAGTCCAGAATGCAATGTTGCCGTATTCTGTAAGCGGCGTCATATCCTTTACAAGCGCTCTCTCTTCTATGAAATTAAGCAGATCGTCTTCATCAATGATAACTACCTTATAGCCCGTATCGGGATTTACATATTTCACATCATCCGCAGCATCGGCAACAGGTACGGCAGCAAATGTCAATACAATTATACAAAAGAAACTGAAAGCAAACCTGAATATCTTATTTTTCATCATAAGCCGCTCCCTTCTTATTGAACTGGGGCAGCTTATGCTTTGCTATACCCGACTGGAACACGATATGCATAAGCGCAAGAATGAAAAGCTCCACAGCCGACACCGCCGCAAGCATATAGAACACAGCACTGTTCCATACATCAACTACTATTGCAGGTATGAACAATAACAGGGTAATAAACATTATCGTTCTCATGAGCGTATTGAATGTGCCAAACTTCTTTGCCTCGACAAGTATGCCGTTTGAATGCATTGATACACCGCTTAGCTGTATCTTTTTAATTTTTTTTGTCAATGACGACTGAGAGATAAAATAGATCACAAGCAGGACAAAAAACGCCACTGCCGACATAAAAAATCCTATGGCAGCACGATCTTGTTCATATGTGCCGTCCGTTGTCAACAATATTATTCCGACTGCGGCTATAAGCGTCCATATTATATATCCCACAGGGAATTTTTTTGTAAGCTCCTTCTGATGAAGCGCAAAGCCTATTGTCCTTATATAAGAATGCTGCAATAAGTACATCCCGCCAAAACCAAGCAAAGTACATACTCCGAGCGTAGCCGAAGCGGGTATTGTCGGGAGAAAATTCATAGCGATCATAAACAGCCCGAAGATAACTCCTGAAATTATAAGCGCAGCTGCAAGTATTTTAAGCGGACTGAGCGGAAGATCGGCTGCGACCTTTCCTGTCTGACCGTTTACCGCCGCATAGGTTATCTTTTCCCCTCTGCGGTAGCTCATGAACCATACAGGGAAAAGCTTTCTGTTTGAAGTCTCAATACGCATAGGAACATAATTATCCT
>DEHG01000096.1:15116-15906 GCA_002351795.1 Ruminococcaceae bacterium UBA2806
TCCCTGCATACATAGGGCTGCATTTCATTCCACACTACAGGTCCGTATTCATTTATATCAATATTTCCGCTTTCTGCATAAAATCCGCTGAGATATGCAGGATGAAAGGCTCTCTGATACCTTTCATCATAGGGCAGCAGTCTTTCGCTGATATGATCGTCAAATGCTGCGGAGGCATCCTGCGAATTTATATCAACGGCTGTAAATTTTCCTTTTCCCCTCAGATCATAGAACAATGTCTGATAATCGTAATTGCCTATGTCTTTTTCTTCACTCTGCGCCCTTAATGAAATATCTCCCTCTATAACGCCCTTGAAGCTGATATAAGGCATATATATACCCCTGAATCCCTCGATAAGCTCAGGATCGCAGTATTTTTTTGAAACGAAAATATGTTTCCTGACTTCATTACAGTAAAGCTCCTTGCACTGCTCCTTTGTTATCCTGAAAGGAACTATGCCCTCCGGCTTCCAGTCTCTTCTAAGCTTATCATATATCATTGACGCTCCGCCGCAGTAAGGACAAAATCCGACGGCATCGTTTTTATCTGTCGTATCTATCTCAGCTCCGCATGAAGGACAAATATAAGCATAGCTGTCATAAAAAGCCTCCGTTTTTGCATCGTTTGAGCTTCTGTCGATAAGTGTTTCCGGTTCATAGGAATTGCGGCATTGATCGCATACCATTTTTTGTGAAGCTATATCAAACTTCAATCCCGCACCGCAAGTCGGACAATATATCATAAATAACCTCCTTCACAGCTTTTTATTTGCTGTTCATTTTATTTAAC
>DEHG01000096.1:15999-20223 GCA_002351795.1 Ruminococcaceae bacterium UBA2806
CGGATGCCCCGCCCTTTTCATTCATAATGTAATCCTTATCATCATCTATCATCTGTACCATAACGGCGGCAATATCCGGATCAGACTGCGACCCGCATTTACAGCATTAGCAATGATACTGAACAGCAGGTAGGCATGAGGCTTACTGCTCCAATTGCGGAACACGACCCATCCCTCAACAAACAGAGCGATTATACTTAAATACTGGATACTAAGGCAGGCTGAATACATTGATTTCACTCCGTCAAATATGATAAATATGCTCTTTGCATATTATATATCTACATAATACAACTTTTTTAGTATAAATGCAAGCATGACGAATATTATTTTTCAGTATATCTTTAATACATAATCAGTGAAAATACAAAACCAATAATAAACCATTCCGATCGTCAGACGGTTTGCAGTTTCAGAGCCTTTACAATTTTTTGCATATTTATTGATTTATTTAATAAAATATGATATATTTATTAATATTAAGTATTATAATGATGTTTTTCTATACGAATAAAATTATTATGAAGAAATGCGGGGACGATATATGAAAAAAATCATTTCACTGCTGACAGTCTTTCTGATAATGCTGACAGGGGTAACTCCGGCATTTTCAGTAAGCGCAAAATCTCCGGAACGTAAAACTGTCCGTGTAGGCTGGTATGAATCGACATATTGCTACACGGATAAATTCGGAAGGAAAAATATATCAGCGTAAAAAACAAATGAAAAAATAAAAGCTGTATTAGGAGGATGAATTTGAAAAAGTCAAAAATTAATTTTTCTACAACTCATATGATAATGATAAGCTTTCTGATCGCCATACTGATCGGAAGCATTCTGCTTTCACTGCCGATAAGCTCCGCAGACGGAAAGCCTGTGCCATATATAGACGCACTTTTTACTGCCACAACTTCTATATGTGTTACAGGACTTGTTACCATGCCGACTTTCAGCACATGGAGCGTTTTCGGTCAGATAATCATGCTGATTATGATACAGATGGGCGGTCTTGGCATAATTACCATTTTATCAGGCATACTGATAAGCTTCAAGCGCAGATTCGGACTTAAAGACAGGATACTTGTACAGGATGCATTTAACCTTAATTCACTGTCGGGTATTGTCAGATTTCTTAAAAAGGTGCTGATCGGTACATTTATAGTCGAAGGCATCGGCGCTTTATTATATATGACGGTTTTTGTGCCTGAGTACGGCTGGAGGGGTATCTGGATCTCCGTATTCAATTCGATATCTGCATTCTGCAATGCGGGAATAGATATCATGTCGGAAAACAGTCTGTGTCCGTATGCGCTTAATCCTATGGTAAACTTTACAACAAGCCTTATGGTAATTCTCGGAGGCATAGGCTATGTGGTATGGTGGGATGTCATGAATAATATCCGCCGCAAAAAGCTCAGGTTCTGTTCCGGTCTGTCCCTGCACAGCAAGATCGCATTATCCGCTACGGCAATACTGCTTGTTGTCGGAACTGTCGGGTTCTTTATATTTGAATACAACAATCCTTTGACGATAGGAAATCTTTCACTTTTTGATAAGATACAGGTGTCATTCTTTCAGTCAATGACAACAAGGACAGCAGGATTTGCGTCCGTTCCTCAGCAGGATCTTACAAATACATCCGCTGTGTTTGCGCTGTTTTTAATGTTTATCGGGGGATCGCCTGTCGGAACTGCCGGCGGTGTAAAAACTGTAACCATGGCTGTTCTTATTTTCTCGACTCTTGCGGCGATCAGGAACCGTGACGATCTGTCATTATTCAAAAGACGGATATCAAAGCAGGCAATAAGCAAGGCTGTTGCTGTTGTAACGGTTTCATTTATGATAATGTTCATTTCAACCTTACTGCTTTCCGCCGTTACGGACGCTTCTCTGATAGATATAGTATATGAAACAGCAAGCGCAACGGCAACGGTCGGACTGACCAGGGATCTTACACCCTCTTTGAATATATGGGGTAAAATTATTATCATTGCAACTATGTATCTCGGAAGAGTCGGACCGATCTCACTTCTGATCGCTTTTAACATGAAGAAAACAAGAAACAATATTATTAAAGATCCGATAGAAAATATCAATGTCGGATAAGGGAGGATAAATATGGCAAACAAAAACACCTATGCTGTTTTCGGACTCGGAAGATACGGAACTGCCGTTGCTAAGGAGCTTGTAAATAACGGCGAAGAGGTTCTTGCGGTAGATATTGATGAAGAAAAGGTGAATGAATCCGTTGCGGAAATTCCTTTTTGCAAATGTGCGGATGTTACCGATCCAGAGGTACTGAAACAGCTCGGCATTTCCAATATAGATGTTGTTATTATTGCAATGGCTACAAATCTTGAGGCAAGCGTAATGGCGGCAATGCTTTGTAAGGAAATGGGCGTAAAAACAGTGATCTCAAAATGTTCAAGTGAAATGAACTGCAAGATACTAAGCAAGGTAGGCGCTGACAAGGTAGTATTCCCCGAAAGCGAATCAGGGATAAGACTTGCAAAAAATCTGCTCAGCTCAGGCTTTGTTGATATAATTGATATTTCTAACAATGTATCAATGGTAGAGCTTGAAGTACGTTCCGAATGGGAAAACAAGACCCTGCTGGAGCTGAACCTCAGAAAAAAATATGCAATAAATATTGTATCAATAATTGAGGACGGCAATGTCAGCGTTATAATTGATCCAGAAAAGCCGCTTAAAAAGTCAATGAGGCTTATCGTCATTGCAGACACGGCAAAGCTCAGAAAGCTTAAATAATTCACACATACTCATATATACGCTCAACGGGGCTGCCGCACTATTATCAGTGAGACAGCCCCGTTTTCATATTGATTTAACCGTATCCGACGAAAAACAAAGTTTATTTCATCAGAAAACGCCGCTGAGTTTTAATATCAATATTATCAGAAACTCAACTATAAATACCACCGGCAGTCCGATCATATACTTGCGTTTATCAGTCATATGATGGGAAATAAGCATAGTCAGAAACATTCCGATACCTCCGCTCAATACTGCCAACACCATAAGTACTGCTTCAGGAACACGTTTTCTATCGTTTATTTTTGCAACATTATCCCTTACTGTAAACATTATCGCAATAAAATTTGTAATAAGATAATAGAAAAACAAAAACCAGCTAACTGCGTTCATACACTCACCCCCAAAATAGCTCTCGGCACATTTTATATGTTTTTACAGCTTATTCTAATATTTCATCGCTTTCATTAGTTTCATATTCTACATTATCGGTATTTTCTTCCTGGACATCTGTATTTTCTTCATTATTTGTCTGTTCCTTATTTTTAGATTCCATCCATTTTTTAATAATTATTTTCATGAAAAATTCAGCGACTATACATAACAGATTTTGAATTATTCCGTTTCCGGTTACATTTTTCAAAAGCTCGAACATCTCTCCGCCCAACTCGGAAATAAGAGTCGGATCAATACAGATCTGAGCAAACTTTTCTGTATATCTGTCCTTATCCTCATAATAAGCGTTGACATCAGTAATTTCAGGAGCATCGAAGGTCAGATCGTCAATTCCGAAGGTTGAAATTATCCCGGATTCATCCAGAAAAACAATACTTCCGTCAAGCTGTGAAACACCCAAAAAGAATTTTACTTTTATAGAGTCCTTATGATCCCAATAGAAAAAAGCATTCATCGGAACTCCGTTCACTTCACATTGAAACGGTACCGATTCCTCAAGGCTTACGGGGATGCATGCCGCTTCATTTGAGTTGAACATAATATTTCTCACTTCTGAATATTCCATATGAATCTCTCCTGTCTCTATGTAAAACTTTTAAATCAAAACGTCACGAGAATAAACCGCAGGCATTGTCAGAAGACAGCGGGCTATATGATCAGCCGACACAACATCTATTCTACCGCCTTTGTATCCGGTATCGTTATAAACATATCTCTTGCCGTCTTTTGATACACTCAGCAATGTTATAGCATGACCGCCGAATATGTTTTCCTGCCAGAACTTTCCCGCTTCAACAAAAATAATCATTATATGACCTGAAGATATTATATCATAATATGACTTCATAGTTTTTTTACGGTCATACTCCATCGGACAAAATGAGGCAGGACAACCCATTCTTTCAGCCTTTGTATATACGTTCTCTGAGGAAACATCCATTCTGTAATATTTGAAAAAACTGTCTATCGAAATTTCCTCCTCATCATCATCATCTT
>DEHG01000096.1:20323-20631 GCA_002351795.1 Ruminococcaceae bacterium UBA2806
TCCTCATCATCATCATCTTCTTCTGCTTCTTCGTTGACTATATCAAACACTTCCGAAACAAAAGCATTTTCTACTGTACGTTTGCCTGATCCGGCTTCACCTGTAAAAAGAATTGCCTTATTGTAATTAGGCTTCAGAAGCATTTTATCGTTTAGTCTTAAATTCTGTATCTCAGAAAAATCAATTTCCTCTTTTGTTTCCGGATCTGTTGCCGAAAACAATGCCATTACATAATTCCGGAGAAACTCATGTCCGATCAATACATTTCGAGTGCTTACCCTTTGAGCTTCTTCTTTTTTTTCGACAAT
>DEHG01000058.1:0-22983 GCA_002351795.1 Ruminococcaceae bacterium UBA2806
TGCAACAGAGATATACCGCCTGAATTTTTCAGGTAAGGATGGAAAGGCGAGGTAAGAGCTCACCGGCGCACCGGAGACGGTGCGGCCATGTAAACCCTATCCGGAGCAACACCGCAGAGAAGTGTATTCATCGGCCCGATGGCTTCAGCAGGTGGCATTGAGCAGTATCGGTAACGGTCTGCCAAGATAGATGGCTGTTCACGACAGAACCCGGCTTATCGTCTCAGTCTTTTTAGTTGTCAGTTATCAGATAATATCAGTAGCTGACAACTTCTTTTATAAAATCATCCCGCTGCAGCGGAGGGGATATGTTATATGTTAAATCAATTAAAAAACAAGGCTAAAAAAATTTCAAAGGACATTATACTTATCAATATCTGCATAGTTGCACTCGGACTGTTTCTTGTAATCAGACCGGGCGACGCAAGAGAAATTTTATGCAGGATCATCGGCGGTATAATTGCGTTATGGGGAGGCTTCAAGCTTTTTCAATACTTTATCGTGAAAAGAAAAACAGCTGAGAATATCAACATTCTTCCTCTTATCGGCGGCTGTGTCCTGCTGGCTATAGGTGTGTCTGTTCTTATCGCTCCTCATTTTCTCGAAGGTCTTTTCACAGCGGCTCTCGCTCTGATACTGTTTTTAGGCGCTGTATTCAAGCTTCAATATGCCGTTGCCTTTGTACAGAATAATTCCAAAATGTGGTGGATACAGACTATCGGCGCTATATTGATGGTTATTACAAGCGTTCTTGCCTTTATAAATCCGTTCGGTCAATCCGGTAATCTGATCTTTGTTTTTATCGGCATTTCACTTATTGCTGACGGAACATGGGATCTCATTTCCTTGTTTTTTATTTCAAAGATCTTTAAAAATGCTGTCAGTCAGGCTGAAAGTACCCGTGAATATTATTCCGACCCTTCCACCGGTAAAAAATATCTTGTAATAAATGATGAAGATATCAAAGAAGATGACAACTGAAAAACTATGGGCTGCCGCATAATTGAACTGTGGCAGCCCGTTTTGTCTTTATAGATATCTTTTAAATATCACCTTTACGATTTATCTTTGCTGTTTTTCATTTTCTTCTTCATTTCATACATACAGTCATCCGCTTTCTTTATCCCTTCGTCCTGGGGTATCGGTGATGAAGGATCATTGATAAAAGCTCCGTATGCATAAGACGAACATTTTCCAGCTTTGTAATGGATGTCCCCTCAGACACAACGCAGCGAAGTATTAACTTTTCGCCGAATACATTATCATGAAGTCGGGTGTTTATCAAATTATTCCCGATGCTTTCGCCTCTTTCAAGCATATCCTTTCCGAATTCGTTTATTATCTCCCCGCTGCTTATCATTTCTATGCGGCAGTTATATACGACAGCACAAAAGGATGTATCCGGATAAGGCTTCAGATCAGGCAGCTTTATATAAAAATCAACAATATCTCCGCCTGTGGCTTTTTCATCAAGAATATTGCTGTCATATTCCTGAACAGTCCCGTCCGTTTTGTATACCTTTGTTGTTATCTGTTTGTCAAGCTTATGAGCGTCATAAACATTGAGGTTGCAGATGTTTTGAAAAACATAACCTATTACAATATTGACAACAACAATTATAATAAAAAGGATCCATATCTTTTTTGACCAAGCGACCCACTCCCCGGTAAAACAAGAAAATTAAATAAACTAAGAATATTAATGCAGCTTTTACTATATTTTTGTCTTTTTTAAAATATTATTATAATTTTATCACAATTAAAAGTGCGCTTTATGCATCAAAAGAATTATAATAATTTTTCTGAAAATTATATGAGATCTTTCATGTATCAATTTTATGGGATCTTTATCGGCTGAGGTCAGGGCGCTTGTTTTTCTTTTTTACCTATGTTTTTGTATGCTAAGATTTATTTTTATAACCCTTGACAAAACGACAGAGCTGTGTATATAATAGTAATGTAGATCCCGAAGCCGGAGATGTTTCCGGCAATAATAAAGACTATGAAGGAAATAAGACATGATGGCGCCATGCAAAGAGAGCTGCCGGTCGGTGTAAGTCAGCGTTGGTCATTGTGTGTATAGCTCATTCCGGAGTTGGTCGTCCGATATGTAGGACGGCACGCCTGACAGCGTTAGAAGTCAGAGTCTTGTCAGAGACTTACAGAGGGGTGCTGCGGTATAATGCCGCTGCCGATATATTGTCGGTCTGCACCTGAAAAAGGGTGGTACCGCGAGCTTTATGCCCGTCCCTTGTCCATTGCGGCATGGGACGGTATTTTTAATGCAATTTTATCAGATGGAGGAGTAAGACATGAAAGAAGGATTTAAAAAGTATATCCCGTTTGAACAGATCAGACTGGAAAACAGAGAATGGCCCGATAAGACCATTACAAAAGCACCCGTATGGTGCAGCGTTGACCTGAGAGACGGCAACCAGGCACTTGTTGACCCTATGAACTTAGAGCAGAAGCTTGAGTTTTTCCATGCGCTTGTCGATATGGGCTTCAAGGAGATAGAGATAGGCTTCCCGTCCGCAAGCGAAACGGAATATGAGATCTGCCGTGAGCTTATCGAGGGAAACCACATCCCCGATGACGTTACGATACAGGTGCTCGTTCAGGCAAGAGAACACCTTATCAGAAAAACTTTTGAAGCTGTAAAGGGCGCAAAAAATGTTATCGTGCATTTTTATAATTCTACATCAACTCTGCAAAGAAAAGTTGTTTTCAAAAAGGATATGGACGGTATTATTGATATCGCCGTTGAGGGCGCAAAACTTATCAAGGAGCTTATCGACAGCTATGAGGGAGATACAAATTTCCGTCTCGAATATTCCCCCGAAAGCTTTTCCGGAACAGAGGTCGATAATTCCGTGAGAATTTGCGAGGCTGTTATGGATGTCCTCCAGCCGACAAAGGAAAACCCGATCATTCTCAATCTGCCCAATACGGTCGAAATGTGTACCCCGAACACCTATGCAGATCAGATCGAATACTTTATCAAGCATATCAAAAACAGAGAAGCTGCCATAATCAGCCTGCATCCGCATAATGACAGGGGTACGGGCGTTGCCTGCGCCGAGCTTGCGCTGCTTGCCGGAGCCGACAGAATTGAGGGTACGCTTTTCGGAAACGGCGAACGTACAGGCAACTTGGATATCGTTACCGTTGGTTTGAATATGTATACCCAGGGCGTTGACCCCGGACTGGATTTCAGCGATCTGCCGAGATACAGGGAAATTTACGAAAGATGCACAAAGATGAAGATAGGCGAGCGTCAGCCCTATGTCGGAGATCTGGTATTCACAGCATTTTCCGGTTCTCATCAGGATGCTATAAAGAAGGGCTTTGACTATGTTAAGGAAACAGGCGGCGATATGTGGGAGATCCCCTATCTGCCGATAGACCCCGCAGATGTCGGAAGACAGTACGAGCCTATTATCCGCATAAATTCACAGTCTGGCAAGGGCGGCGCTGCATTTATCATGCAGGATACATTCGGCTATGAACTTCCGAAGGCAATGCATCCGGAATTCGGCGCACTTGTAAAGGCTGAATGTGATAAGCTGGGAAGAGAGCTTTCAGCAGATGAGCTTATGGAGGTATTCAACAGGAATTATATCAATAATGAGCAGAAGCTCTGGCTTGTCCATCACGTTATCACCAATGTCGGCACCGATGAGGCAACCTTCAGGGGCGTTATCCATTTAGTAAAATCAGATAAGGATGTAGAAATATACGGCGAGGGCAACGGCCCTATTGACGCTTTCTTCAATGCGCTTAAATCAGTAGGCATAAACGGCTTTACATTTGTTTCATACAGCGAGCATGCAATCTCACAGGGATCGGATTCCAAGGCTATCTCTTATATCCAGCTTAAAGATCCTATGGGAAAGAGCATTTTCGGCGTTGGAATCTCACACGGTATTTTCAAGGCATCTGTAAGAGGTATTCTCTGCGCCATAAACCGTTCGGGTGAGGAACTTATCGTAAACGGAGAGACATTATGATACCGCATATCAATGCTTTGTCACTAACAGCCCTTGCGATGCTCAGAATCACAGGGCTTAAAAAAAGGAGAAAAATATGACACACGGACTAAAAGCATAGTGTCACGTGACCGTATTGCCGCCTCCTAAGTCTCTTACTATCAGCAAAAAAGATCTTAGTATCGGAGTTGGTGAAAGCTACAAAATAACAATGAGCATACCAAACGGTACAATGTGTATGGTTTACAAAAAAACTTCCGAAGCAATGAAATATGCCCAGCCGATCTATGACGAAGTTCAGGCGGTAACTCCCGGAAAGATAAATTACGGCATACAGGAATATCCAAAGCTAAATGAGCTTTATCGCATTAATAAAATGGCTGTTTACACAGAAGTAGACTTCCATGACAATCCATATATTGCCAAATGGATAATTGAGCACCCTGATGTTATAGGTGAAGCGCTCGCAAAGGGTGTATGCAAGGCATACGGAATGAAATATATCGCCCCGTAAAAAAAAGAAAAAGGAATGAAGGAAATGAAAATATTGAAGGGAACAGCTATCCTGACAGCTGCGGCTGTCATTTTAGGAGGAGCAGCATTCTGCGGACTGCCTGCCGTAACAGGAGCAGACTTGACAGTAAATGCCGCCCAACCGCTTACGCTCAATAAGACTCAGATGTCTATGGGCAAGGGCGAAGGCTATCAGCTGAAAGCAAATCAGAATGTAAAATGGCGCACATCCGCACCGAAAATACTCAAGGTTGACCAGAACGGAAATGTAACTGCGATTGATAACGGTATCGCATGGATAACAGGCCGCACAGATGACGGAACTGAAAAGTCATGCAAAATAACGGTAAAAAATGAACCGTCAAAGATAACGATATCCAAATCGTCATGGACAATGGGCACAGGCGAAAGCTTTACACTCAGCGCATCCGTTCCCGACGGGTCGGCTGCTGCTGTAAGAACATACCGCACAAGCAACAGCTCGGTCATAAAAATGACAAAGACCGACTGGACAGGCGCTTTTACTGCGGTAAATCCCGGTGTAGCATGGGTAACGGTAAGAGCTTATAACGGAGTGGAATCAAGCTGCAAGATAACTGTTAAGGATGAACCGTCCAAGGTAAGTCTTTCAAAATCATCCGTTACCCTCGGACTTGGCGAAGAATTTACTCTGACCTCATCTGTGCCGGCAGGAACAGCGGCAGGCGTCCGCACATATTCATCAGACAATACAAATGCTGTCACTGTCAAAGAAGTCAGCGGCAAAGGCATGCTTAAAGCGTCCGGAAAGGGCACAGCCAATGTAAAGGTAAAGATCTATAACGGCAAGGAGGCCGGATGCAGGGTCACTGTCAAAAATGCGCCTACCTCTGTAAATATCAGCAAAAAGAGTCTTGTAATGAGTGTCGGAGATACATATACTCTAAGTGCAAGCTTACCCGAAGGAGAGGGATGTGCTAAGCGTACATTCCGCACAAGCAACAGCAATATAATAAAGATGACAAAAACGGACTGGACAGGGTCATTCAAGGCAGTTTCTCCGGGCGTTGCATGGGTAACTGTAAGGACCTACAACGGAAAGGAAGCCAATTGTAAGATATCCGTTGTTACCGATGAATGGAAGCAGGTCTATCAGGATATTATTGATAACATGGTAAAAACAGACAAGGTTTTTGATTCAGGCCATACGAGTTATCTTCTTCACGATATGGATAACGACGGTATTCCCGAATTGTTCATTTCATCAACAAAAAATACAAATGCAAGCTATAAAACAAGAACATTTAACCGTATATATACCTGTGTGAATGAAAAGGCAGTTCTTCTGCACGATACAAGCGATATTGCAGAATGCGGCATATGTCAGGACAAGCCCTATGTTGTGCTGCAGGGCTTTGTACAGGTCCATGCAACAACAGTAATGCAGAAAAAAGGCATACAGCTGAATACTGTTTTCAGCGCCTATGATACGGACGGCAATTATTCAAAAATCACCGGTGAAAAACCTGTATACAGCATTAATAACAAAACCTGCAGCAAAAGCTCCTACAATTACCGCATAAAGACCTATCTTGATATGAAAAAATGGTATCCGACTGTTGACGGCAGTCCTGTATCTACTCCGATAAAGTTTTCTAAGGTAAGATAAAACCACTTTGTCATTCCGGGCATATGCAAAAGATCTATATAAATATTCATTGCTGCACTGCTCAGAATGATATCGAAAAAATCAATAAAAACTATTGTAAATGGCATAAATAATATGTTAAAATATATAATGGCTTTATATTACAGTATCAGTACAGTAATCAGAAGCTTTCAAAGCAGCTATTACTGAAATGATTATAGGAGAGATAAGATGCTGAAATTCAGAAAAATTATCAGCTGCATTATGGCAGCTGCAATGCTATTAGGGGGAAATGTCATGTCAACACAGGCAGCGCAGGATAAAAAACAGGAACAGAAATTTGCTCACGAACTGGACGCACAGGCGTACAACGGCAACGATCTTGGTGCTACCTATACTAAGGAGGCAACGACCTTCAAGGTATGGGCGCCGCTTGCAAAAAGAGTTGCGGTAAAGATGTATGCTACAGGCAGCTCAGACGAAGAGGGTGCAGCGGATATCTCCACAACGACCATGACAAAAGGCGACAAGGGCGTTTGGGAAGCGACCGTAAAGGGCGATCAGAAAAACCATTACTATACCTATCTTATTACAACAGACGGTATTACGATAGAAACAAACGATGTCTATTCAAAGGCAGTCGGCGTAAACGGAAACAGGAGTATGGTAGTTGATCTTGCCTCAACAAATCCTGACGGGTGGGATAAGGATAAACATATTCTCTATGACGATCCGACAGATGCAGTAGTATGGGAAGTCCATATCCGTGATTTTTCAGTAAGCAATGTATCGGGAATTTCAGATAAGAACAAGGGAAAGTTCCTTGCATTTACGGAAAAGGGTACAACTCTTGACGGCAAGGGTGAAATACCGACCTGTGTAGAGTATCTCAAAAAGTTAGGCGTTACCCATGTACAGCTTCTTCCGGTCTATGATTATGCGACGGTTGACGAGTCCAAAACAGATTCAGAGGAATATAACTGGGGCTATGATCCGAAAAACTACAATGTTCCCGAGGGATCATATTCCACAAATCCTTTTGACGGAAATGTCCGTATAAACGAATTCAAACAGATGGTAAAGGCTCTTCATGATGCTGGTATCGGCGTTATTATGGATGTTGTTTATAACCATACATATACCGCAAAGGGAAGCTGCTTTGAAAATACCGTTCCCGGATATTATTTCCGCTATAAGGATGACGGTTCTCTTTCGGACGGCTCGGGCTGCGGAAACGAAACGGCAAGCGATCATCTTATGTACAGAAAATATATGATCGACTCTGTTCTTTACTGGGCAAATGAATATCATATTGACGGTTTCCGATTTGATCTTATGGGCGTTCATGATGTCGATACAATGAACGAAATAAGAAAGGCTCTCGACACAAAGGTCGAGGGCGGAAAAAAGATCATTATGTACGGCGAGCCGTGGACAGGCGGATCTACCTCAACAGACGCTAAAACAGCCGTAAAAGATAATGTAAAACTCCTTGATAACCGCATAGGCGCTTTCAATGATTCATTCCGTGATTCTGTAAAGGGTCATGTTTTCAATGCACAGGAGGGCGGATTCGTACAAAAGGCGTCCGGCTCCGGCGCAGTAAAAGAGTCTATCAAAGGCTCAAGCTGGCTGAAACAGCCGTCACAGTCCGTTACATATATTTCCGCCCATGATAATTTCACACTGTATGACAAGCTGATAATGTCTACAAAGAATGATTCAAGCTTTGATACCCGTGATGAAAGCATTGTTAAAATGAATAAGCTTGCCGCAGCTATAACACTTACCTCACAGGGTATTACCTTCATGCAGGCAGGCGAGGATTTCGCAAGAACAAAATACGGTGATGAAAACAGCTATGTTTCACCTGACAGCATTAATATGCTCGACTGGAACTGTCTTGTAAAATATGCAGACCTCAGTTCCTATTATCAGGGACTTATTGAGATAAGAAAGAATTTCAAGCCCTTCCGTGATCCGACAGCCGGCAGCAGTTCAAGGATAGCTTTTTCCGATACGGGAAATGACGGCGTTATAGCTTATACTCTTTCAAATGAGCTGACCGCAGATAAGGAATGGGCATATGCGGCTGTTCTGTTCAATGCGACAGGCAGCGAACAGGAGGTAACTCTGAAAAAAAGCGGAAACAAGGCGCTTCCCTCAACCTGGGAGATAATCGCAGACGGTACTCAGGCAGGACTTAAAGGTCTTGGGACTGTTGAGGGAGATAAGGTGACAATAGCGCCAAACAGTGCAATGATACTAACTGATAAGGAAAGCTTTGATAAGCTTAATAAGGCTTCATCAGTATGCAGTGTTACAGTTGAGTATGTTGACGACAGTTCCGGAAATGTAATTGAAACTCAGGTGCTGAAAGGCAATGAGGGCGAAGGCTTCAGAGCTGAAAGATGCAGTGATTTTGATGTGGATTACGATTATGTAAACACAGAAGGCAGTGACAAGGGTAAATTTACAAAGGCAGATCAGAAGGTCGTTTATCATTATAAAAAATTCACCGGCAATATTTATGAGCTGAAAGTAAACTTCCTGCGTAAGGGCGATGCTGATTTTGCAACAGGCGACAGTGAGATGGCTCCGCCTGTAGTAACAAGAATGCGTGAAAACACTCAGTACATCGCTCAGATCAAAAAGATCGACGGAATGAGACTGGATATGGATACATTCCCATCCAATGCAGTCGGATTTGCAACGGACAACATAAATGTAAATTATTATTATGTAACCGAACCTGTATCAGATCTTGTTATCCACTATTATGATCCCGATAAATGGTCAAAGGTATATGCATATCTTTATTCCGAAAATGATGAGGGTGAAAAAGAAGAATTTGCAGGCGGTGAACCCGGCACAGAAATGCAGGCTGACTCTGAGCTTGGCGAGGGCTGGTACACACTTACCGTAAAGGGCAAGGGCAGCAATGAGGACATCAAAGCAGTATTCAGCGATGGAGACAAAAACAGTGATACCACGATATACACTGTAACCAACGAGGCTTGGATCCAGAACGGCGCAGTAAATTTCAAGGGCGAGGTCAATGTAATATACCTTGACAATGCCGGAACGATTCTTGCAATGGACAAAATCACCGGAAAGGAAGGCTCTGAGTATAAAGCAGAGCAGAAAAGCTTCGACAGCTGCGAATTCCTGAACGCTTCTACAAATGTATCAGGCAAGCTTTCACGTTCCGTAAGCTATGCATTTTATGTATACAAAAGCCCCAATGCACCCGTACCCGAGGTTCCGAGCAACAACGAGGACGATAACAAAGGAATAGTAACAGTAATTGCAATTATTCTCGGCGCATCACTGCTTACATTTGTCGGTGCAGGAATAATCGGTCATATTTATAACAAGCGCAAGAACCGCTGGAATATTTAGCCGCTAAACTTAAAACGTTTTTCAGGGCTGTCACACTGATTAGTGCGGCAGCCCTTTTTCTGTCTTTGTTGCATAGGCGCCTTATGTCTCGCCGTCTTTTATACAAAAAAAAGAGAAGACAGCGGAGAATAGTGGCTAATAAGCCGAAACACTGTCAAAATCATTGATTTTTTATTAAAATGATTATATAATCATAGTGGCAAAAAGAGCCTTAAAGGTTTTTTGAATATATTAAAGCAGGTGATCATTTTGAGGAATCCGGTTCGCAGAACTGAAGTCGTTATCGACCTCTCTGCATTGGAGCATAATGCAGAACTTATACGTTCAAAAATCGGCAATGATACTCAGCTTATGGCTGTTCTGAAAGGTGACGCTTACGGACACGGCGCTGTCGGCGTTTATCCTACACTTAAAAAATCCGGCGTTGAATGTTATGCCGTTTCCGTATGGAAGGAAGGCGCAGCGCTCAGAAAAAACGGATGCACAGAACCTATACTTATTCTCGGAGACACTCATGATGAGGAATATGAAAATCTTATAAAATATGATCTGACTCCGACTATTTTTACATATGACGCTGCCGAAAAACTCAGCGCCGCAGCTTCACGCAGCAATACCGTTCTTCCTGTCAATATCAAAATAGATACCGGAATGAGCCGGATCGGTCTGCCTGCAAATGAAGAATCCGCAGATCTTATCAAAAAAATAAGCCTTCTCCCCGGAATAAAGATCACAGGTGTTTTTACTCATTTTGCAAGGGCGGACGAGCCTGACGGCATTGCAGCTAAAAAGCAGCTTGAAAAATATCTTTATATTCTGGATCTGCTTAAAAGCAAAGGCGTTGACGTACCTATGAGACATACCGCAAACAGTCCCGCCATACTTCTTCGTCCGGAAAGCTATCTTGACGCTGTAAGGGCAGGCGATATACTCTTCGGTCTTTGTCCTGTGGATGAGGATATATGGGAAAAAGAAGATTTCCGTCAGGTGCTGAGCTGGTATACATATGTTGTAATGGTCAAGGAAGTACCCGCAGGTACAGAAGTCGGTTACGGAGGAACCTTTGTTACCGACAAGCCTACAAAAATCGCTACCATACCTGTCGGCTTTGCTGACGGATACAGCAGACGGCTTTCAAACAAGGGATATGTAATGATACACGGCAAGAAAGCGCCCGTTCTCGGCAGGGTATGCATGAATCAGTTCATGGTAGATGTTACCGATATCCCTGAGGTAAAAAGGGGCGACAAGGTGGGGCTTATTGATAATGATATGACCATACTAAAAATGGCTGATCTGACAGACGCTAATGTTGATGAGATCGTATGTGCCATACCTGCCGCCGTACCTCGTGTTTACAGGGATTGATTTATATAAAAGCTCAAAAATTCAAAGGAGAATATTATAATGTCAAAACTTTATGTCTTTAAAATACTGGGTCATTCAAGCTTTAAAAAAATGAATGCCGCAATTAATACCGTTCATGAACGCAGCGGAAAAAATAAAGTATCTACTTTTTTTGATATGCTTTACTGCGCTAAAAAATTCGGCGCAGGATATTATGATTATCAGATCTTCGCTTTTTATGATATGGACAACAAACACAGAAGCACATATGTTACCCGTATTATAAACCAGCGTTTCAACAGCTTTATGAATGATTACAGCTATGAACATTTCCTTGAAAACAAGGACGAGTTCAACAAGCTCTATAAAAAATATGTCGGCAGGGATTTCCTTCTCCTTGATGAAGCAAGCGAGCAGGAGGCTAAAGAATTCCTTTCCAAAAGAGATCTTATTTTCTGCAAAATGAAAGACCTTGAATGTGGTCACGGCTGCGAAAGGATCAAGGTCAGCGATTATCCCGATCTTGATACACTTTACAAATATCTCAAGGACAAGGGCTTCTGCATCGTTGAGGATAATATAAAGCAGCATCCTGCGCTCAGCAAGCTTTATCCCAATGCCGTAAACAGTATGCGTATTATAACAGTCCTTGACAAGGACGGCGAACCGCATCTTCTTTATGTCGTTCAGAAAATGGGCGTCGGCGGAAGCATTATCGACAACAACTGTATGTTCACCCCCGTTGATCCCGAAACAGGCAAAATTCTTTATCCCGCACATTCGGGCGATACCATAAAGGGCATAGTCTATACCGAACATCCCGATACCCATGTAAAAATCCAAGGCTATCAGATCCCTTATGTAAAGGAAGCTGTACAGATGTGTCTTGAAGCTGCAAAGATCACTCCACAGATCAGATTTGTCGGCTGGGATGTCGCTATCACTACCGACGGTCCTGTTATCATCGAGGGCAATACATACTGCGCCCATGACTTCTGGCAGCTGCCCCCGCATACTCCCGATCATATAGGTATGCTCCCTAAAATCAAAAAATATGTTCCTGAATTTTTTGATAAGAAAAAGGCTGAAAAAAACAAATAATTTTACCTCAGGCGGACGATCTGTCCGCCTTATTTTTTGCAATTTTGGTAAAAAACGGCTTGAATACAAGGATTTTTAAAAAATTTTTTACACAATTGTACCACACCACGCCTCATCCATTAATGGAAATTATGACCATTAATGGATTTTCGCTTCCAAATCATTTCGTGAATTATGATATTTATTTTGCGATATTTTGACAATTTATTGTCGTTTCGACTATTAATTACCTGTCTCAACAAATTATTTTTCTCCGAAATGGCAGAATAACTGGACTATTGTTGTATTGATATTTGTTTATATTTACTATATAATATAATCAAAGGAAATGAAAGTACATTTTATTGTATACAAGAGGGGATCAGTATGAAGATAATTGCATCAGAAACAAATTCATCTGCATCATACAATATGATGAGATCAGAATTGAAGGATAAGGACATTGGTGAGGAATATGTATACGGAATATCAATTTCAGATGATCAGAATATGGTTGCAGTCGAAGATATCTCCTGTGATTACATCGCTGTAAAGAAACTGTTTGAGCTTATGATCGAAGAACAGCTTTATCCTGAGCATTTGTATGATGTTGTTGAGGATTTTCTTTCATAACAAAGAAAAAAAATAAAAATTTCCGCTTTCAGAAAAAAATTTGACCTTTCGGGGTCAAATTTTTTTTGCTTTTCAGGTACTATTGAAAGGAGGTTTAAAGCCGTGCAGAAAAACAACGGTCTGACAACAAAAGAAAAACTGTTCTGCATCTACTATGCAGGCAGCGGAAAGTGCAGGGAAGCTGCCGCCTGCGCCGGTTTCCGTGATCCGGAAAAAACAGGAAACACTCTTCTGACAAGAGATGATATCAATCTGGAGCTTAGCCGGATATATGAAGCTAAAAACAGAAACTACAGACAGCAGGCAAGGGCAGGTTATGAACGTCTTGCCTTCGGGAATATTTCGGACGCTATACGACTTATGTTTACAGACAAGCCCGATATCCAGGAGATATCCTCACTTGATCTTTTCAACGTTGCGGAAATAAAACGTCCGAAAGACGGCGCACTTGAGATCAAATTCTTTGACCGAATAAAAGCACTCGAAAAGCTTGAAGCAGCGGATAACAATGAAAAACAAGGCGTATCCGATTTTTACCGTGCGCTTATCGGCGACGGCTCAGAGTCTTGAAAAACACATTCTATGCATAAAGGAGGTTAAATTTGAAATTCAAAAAATTTTCAGACAAACAAATGCAGGTGCTGAAATGGTGGAACAAAAACGGCAGCAGGTTTGACGGCATTATCTGTGACGGCGCTGTAAGAAGCGGCAAAACTCTCTGCATGAGCGTTTCTTTCGCTTCATGGGCAATGCTTACCTTCAACGGCGGAAACTTTGCCATATGCGGAAAAACTATACGGTCTGTAAAAAGAAATGTCGTCACTCCGCTTATGTCGATCCTCAGAGATCTGGGGTTTGAAATAAGAGACAGGCTTTCTTCAAATCAGCTGGATGTATCTTCGGGAAGAGTCTGCAATACATTTTATATTTTCGGCGGCAAGGATGAAGGCTCGGCTGCGCTTATACAGGGAATGACCTTATGCGGCGTACTTTTTGACGAGGCTGCGCTTATGCCGAGATCCTTTGTTGAACAGGCTGTTGCAAGGTGCAGCGTGGAAGACTCCAAGCTCTGGTTCAACTGCAATCCCGAATACCCGCAGCACTGGTTCTGCCGTGAATGGGTGAACAAGCTTGAGGAAAAAAAGCTCTTTTATATTCACTTTACAATGGAGGACAATCCTTCCCTATCCCCTGCCATGCTTGAACGGTACAAAAGAATGTATTCAGGCAGCTTTTATCAGCGGTATGTACTTGGTAAATGGGTAGCCTCCGAGGGTCTTGTTTATCCGTTTATGTCCGATGATAAAATGCTTTATGATGTACCCTCAGCAAGCTTTGACGATTATATTATTTCCTGCGACTATGGAACTGTAAATCCCTCATCCTTCGGGCTGTGGGGGCTTTACGGCGGCAAATGGTACAGGATAGACGAATACTATTTCAACTCCCGTACAGAGGGCTTTTCCCGCACTGACGAGGAGCATTATGAAGGTCTGTGCCGTCTTGCCGGCGACAGGGAGATAAACAGGGTCATCGTTGATCCTTCCGCCGCAAGCTTTATTGAAGTAATAAAGCGGCATGGTAAATTTTCTGTCATTCCTGCAAAGAATAATGTTATAGACGGAATAAGACAGGTAAGCACAGCCCTTAAACAGGGCGATATAAGGATCTGCCGCTGCTGCGGAGATACTGTCAGGGAATTCGGTCTGTACCGCTGGGAAAGCGGCGGGCGTGATGTGCCGCTTAAAGAAAACGATCACGCTATGGATGACATACGCTATTTCACAGCGACCTATCTCAATCAGGCCGAGGATACATTCTTTGCTTTCTCGGTCAACAGACAGGAGGTGATTGATTGAGCTGGTTCAGAAAAAAGAAAAACACTGATGTACCGCCTGTACAGACAGCCTCTGGCTATGCGGCAAAACACCCTTTCGGAGATCTGTACTGCTGCACTCACAGCAGCAGGATCGAAAGAATGCTTTACAAGGAACTGAGAAAAAAAGTACCTGTAATTGATGCTGCAATTTACAAGATAATACGTCTTGTGGGCGGGTTCCGTATAAAATGCGTGGATGAAGATATTCAGGCAAAAATGGATGAATTTACAAAAACTATCCCCTGCGGGCCCACTTCATTCGGTCTTGAAAGCTTTTTATCCGCTTATCTCGAACAGCTTCTTACCTTCGGAACGGCTGTCGGGGAGATCGTCCCCTCATCCGACGGAAGTATAGCTTCTCTATATCTGAGCGATCCTGATGACGTTGAGCTTATATGCAGGGATAATCCCCTTGATGTCAGGATATGCGCCATTGACGAATGTGGTCAGCGCAGGGAAGTCACATATCCCGAGCTTATCCTTAGAAGCGCCATCATGCCGGAACCGGGTCAGGCTTACGGAACATCAATACTTCGGGGGCTGCCTTTTATTTCCGATATTCTTATGAAAATATTCCATGCCCTGGAAACAAACTGGGACAGGGTCGGAAATGTAAGATTTGCAGTTACCTACAAGCCGCCCGAGTCGGACAGGAGCATGAGCAGGGAAAGGATAATGATGATAGCCGATGAATGGTCAAAGGCAATGAAAAGCAGTGAACCGAGAGATTTTATCTCTGTCGGCGATGTAAATATCAAGGCAATAGGCGCTGATAATCAGATACCCGACAGTCAGATACCCGCCCGACTCTTACTTGAACAGATCGTTGCAAAGCTTTCTGTTCCCCCGTTCCTGCTGGGGCTTAGCTGGTCAACAACTGAGCATATGTCCTCTCAGCAGGCGGATATCCTGACAAGCGAGCTTGAATATTACAGAAGAATCCTTGAAGTACCCATCAGAAAAATATGCACAACTTATCTGCATTTTGAAGGTCTTGATGACCGTTTCACTATCGAATGGGATAATATCAATTTACAGGATGAGGTCGAGCTTGCAAGGGCAAGACTTTACAATGCACAGGCTGAAAAGCTTGAAGGAAAGGAATGATAATTTGAATAAACACGAACTGGAGCTTATAAATCAGTATACACGCCGTCCGTTTACCGAAGATGAGGTATATACATTTTCCGTTACGCTTTGCGACAATGAAATTGACAGGGATTTTGAACGCTTCTCTGACAATGCTCTCGAAAAGCTGAGCAGTCTTTTCAAAGGCGTCACGGGCATTACGGATCATGACCCCAAAGCGAAAAACCAGACGGCAAGAATATACGACTGCATTACGGAAAAACCGCAGGGACAATATACATCCGATAACAAGCCCTATATGCGGCTCAAAGCCTTCGCTTATATTCCTAAAGCTAAATGCAGCGATGATATCATCACTCAGATCGAAAGCGGCATAAAAAAGGAAGTAAGCGTCGGCTGTTCGGTAGCTAAAAAAACATGCTCCGTATGCGGAAGTAATATTGGTCTTTGCAGTCACAGCAAGGGACATTATTATGACGGCAGACTTTGCTTTGCCGTTCTTGAAGAACCGACAGACGCCTATGAATGGTCATTTGTCGCTGTTCCCGCACAGAAGGCTGCGGGAGTTACTAAAAACTATAAAACAGGAGTTGATAATATGGATATTGAGAAGAGAATTTTCTCAGGAGGCGAGCAGACCTTTACCGCAGATGAAATGATGATCTTAGCGGAAAAGCTCCGCAGTCTCAATGAACGTGCAGCAGACGGTGACGCTTACCGTACAAGGCTTGTCACGGATATAAATAAAATGGCAGCAATAGCTGTACCGGCGCTCAAAAAGGATACATTAAGCTTTATAACCTCGAACATGAGCGCAGTTCAGCTTGAAGATCTCTGTCATGCATTGACGGAAAAGGCAGCGGCAGTTATGCCGGTCAAGCCTCAGCTTTCCGCTGTAAGGAATACAGTGAAAGCAAATAACAACGATTATAAAAATATTTAAGGAGGAATTTTATTATGAATGTTTGTTTTAATGGTTTCGGTGAGAATGTACTCACCTTTGAAAAGCAGGGAACTATCGCTGCAGGCGATCCTGTAATGGTCTGCGGCAACGGAATAGTTCAGAAGGCAACAGGAAGGTTCTGCGGCATATGCACAGCTGTAAGAAACGGTTTTGTCACCGTCCAGCTCAGCGGTTATGCAAGGGCTTCATATACCACTGCACCGTCTGTCGGCTTCAGCAAGCTCTCCGCAGCAAGCGGCAAGCTTAATCTTGATGTGTCAAACGGCGTTGAATATCTTGTACTCGATGTGGATACAACAGCCAAGACCTTTGGATTTATACTTTGATTTTAAGGAGGATTTTTAACTATGGCATTTTATGACAATATAAAACTTGAAAAGGGTATGTACTCAAACGGCATGCGTTCCTTTACGGATATTCTTGAGGAGCTTGATCCCTCTGAAAACTATAAGAATACACCTCTTGAAGGGCTTGACGCATATCAGCGTCAGCTTAAAAGATTCGATATCAAAACAGGCGGCTCAATGTCCGACTGCGTAAGCAAATTCTTCCAGACAAGCGACAGCGCAGCTCTTTTCCCTGAATATGTATCCCGTGCCGTTAAGCAGGGCATGGAAAGAGCCGATATTTTAGGTGATATAATCGCCGCAAAAACTGTTATCGAAAGCATGGATTATCGTTCCGTCGTATCCATACCCTCAAATGATGATAAATCTCTCAAGCCTGTAGGCGAGGGCGCTGTTCTTCCTCAGACAACGATAAAAGCGGGGGATCACCTTGTAAATCTTCAGAAAAGAGGAAGAATGCTTGTCGCTTCATATGAGGCTGTAAAGTTTCAGAAGCTTGATCTCTTTACTGTTACTCTCCGTCAGATAGGCGCATATATTGCAAGACAGCAGCTTGACGATGCTGTTAATGTTCTGATAAACGGTGACGGAAGCTCGGCAGGTGCAGGAACAGTCAGCACCGTTACAAGCGGTACAATTACATATGACGATCTTATCAGTCTCTGGTCAGCCATCTCTCCGTATGAACTCAATACCATGCTTGCGCCGACAGACGCAATGACCAAACTCCTTTCCATGACCGAAATGAAGGATTCAAAGGCAGGTCTTGATTTTCACGGAAGCGGAAAAATGATAACTCCGCTCGGCGCAAAGCTTATGCACGTTCCTGGCATCAGCGGAAGCAAGATCCTCGGTCTTGATAAAAACTGCGCTCTTGAAATGGTACAGTCCGGCGGCATAATCATGGATCATGACAAGCTTATCGACAGACAGCTTGAGCGCACCTCCATAAGCTGCATTACGGGCTTTGCAAAGATATTCCCCGATGCTGTAAAAGCGCTTACATATTAAGGAGGGATTGACGGTTGGATATTGAAAGTATTTTTGATATCTTCTGCCGTCTGACAGGTATGGAAAAGGCTGAGGCGGCAGAAATGAGATTTCTCTGTGAAAACGCTGCGGAGTATCTCAGATCAAGACTTACCGCCAAGCCGGATCCCGGCAGCGGTCATAAACTGAATTATGCCGCTGCTGCCGCTGCCTGTTACCGTTACTCACTGCTTTGCATGACTGACGGGATGGGCAGCGATATAAAAATAGGTCAGCTTTCTGTCAGAGCGGAAGGTTTTAAAAAAGTCGAAGCCGCCGAAAAGCTCTGCCGTGATGCATTCAGAGCTTTGGGAGATCTCATAAGCGACAATGAATTTGCTTTTAAAGGAGTATGAATATGAGAGAACCTGTTACGGCTGCGATCAATAAACTCGGAGTTTCGCTTATACTCCGAAAGGGTGCGGAAACAAAAAAGGGCAGAGGTATAATTCTGCCCGAAACTTATAAAAAAGACAAAAAGACAGATCACAAGGGAGGCTGCCGCAGCGAAACACATGACTATATCCTTTATGCAAAAACAGACTTTCTTGAAGGTGCCGAAAGGGGCGATACTGTCAGCGATGACAAAAATGAATACTATATACTATGGACAATTGCTTACAAATGCAGATGCGGTGAATATATGACTGCCGCTTTAAGAAAAACGGGAGGTAAAAACAATGGACAATGCTGAAATGCTTATCGAAAGAATCAAGTCATCAGAAAATCTCAGTGACTTTCATTTTTGCAGCGCCGTCTCCGAAGAGGTGATACCTTTCCCTATTGAGGGCTGCTTTGTGGATTACAGTATTGAAAAAGAAGCTGAGGATTTCCTTTTAGGAGATGAGGATGGTCTTTTCAGCGAGATAATCTGCTTCACTGTAAGAACAAATGAAAGCGCCGGCGCAGCCGGATGCAGAGAGGCTGCAAAAAGACTTTGTATGGAGCTTACTTCGGTCGATGAGGAAAGATCAATTATTTCCGCAGCTGCGGAAAAATGTGAATTTGAAACAGATACCCTTTCTTATATGATAAAAATACGCATGGAACTCAGACCGACAAGAATTTGCGGGCGGAGGTGATTATATGAGTTCTGAAAAATGTTTATGCGGAAGGGATGTTATTATCAGAATAGACGGAAAACAATTATTGCAGGTCAGAAAGGCGCAGATAAGAAAGCTTTCGGAATTGCACAGCATCCGTTCCTTCTTTAATTCGGAGGATATCGGTCAGATCCGTACAAAGATCAGATATAAGGTCAATCTGGAAGGTGTGAAGTTTTTGCGCCCGTTTCAGAACTGCAATTTTGCCGACCTTGATAATTTTACCCTGTCGTTTGAAGCTGACGGAAGGTTGATAATTCTGAGCGGCTGTATGTGGGAGGATTTTATTGCGGCGGCTGACAGTAAAAGCTTCAGTGAACATATTACCGTTTCAGCTCTGCATATGACAACGGAGGATGATAATAATGACGGAAATTGAATTTACATCACAGCAGAATATACAGGAAGAACTTACTGATACAGACAGGCTGAGAAATATCTCGGATATGATAAAAAATGATATCCTGAGATATGACAGACAGCTTGATATCACGGAGGAAACAGAATGAATACAACAGGAAATTTAAGATTCAGGGATTTTGTTTTTCCCGTTGATCCTCAGATAATAAAAATAAGCTCGGCAAGAAATGTATTTAACGAAACAGGCGCATTCAGTCAGCCTGTTATAAACGACTGCGGAGAAATGCCGCTTATCATAAGCGGAGAAGGCGAATTTTTCGGAGAAAGCTGCGTAAGCGATTTTGACGAACTTAAACTCAGCATGGAAAAGCCCGGAGTGCTTGCTATCCCATACCGTGACCTGATATATGCCTATCCTGAAAAGCTCGATATAATTTTCAGCGATATTCCCGATGTTATCAGATACCGCTTTTCATTCATCGGCAGGAGGCTTTCAGATATGCCGGATAAAAAGAGCTTTATTTACAGTGACGGTACGGTGTGTCTTTGGGATATTGCTGACAAATATGCAGCCGATATTGATATGCTTGTGAATATCAATCCTCATATAAGCCGACCCGACAGGCTCATACCCGAAAATGAAAGGATAAATCTATGGTAATGATCATATTAAAAACGATCGGCGGAAATACGGAAACATTCAAAGCCCCACTCAGACTTATCATACAGAGTGACCGTGAAGCGCCCTCTGACGGGCTGGAAGCGGAGTTTATTGTAAGCGGAAGTATTCCTCAGCTTTTGTCTGTAAGAGTGCTGAAGGACGAATACGAGCTTTTCAGCGGAGAAATTGATGAACAAAGGGAAATTACCCGCAGCGGAATCACAAGGCTTATAATAAGGGCAAGAAGCATTGAAAGCATACTGCTTGATAATGAAGCAATGCCGCAGACCTATCAGCTGCCGTCCTTCGGACTTATTTTTGAAAGGCATTTCAGACAGCTGGGGTTTAGTGATTATATTGCCGATGATAAAAGCTATAACGGTGAGCTTGTAATTTCAAAGGGCATGAGCGAATGGAATGTGCTTTCGGATTTCTGTACGCAGTTTTCCGGAACAAAGCCGTTTATAACATCTGACGGAATAATTGATATCAGCGGACAAAATGTGCCGGATGAAATATTTATCAGCAGATCATGTATGCTTTCAAAGACAAAAAAATACAGCCGCTGCTCCCTTATCTCTGATATCATGACAAGGACATATCCCGCAGGCGGCTATAATATGGATGTAAAAAGCAATAAGGCAAAAGGTCTTTCGGTAAAAAGAAAGCGTTATCTGAATATTGTCGGCATAAAAAATACAGGCGTTCTTTCTGTCAGAGATATGATAAAAAAACGGGATAATGCATATGAAAGCATTGAATTACTATGCAGCGGCACTATCGTCTGCCGCCCCGGTGATATCATAAAAGCAGAAGGCGAAGACTCTCTTTTCAGTGCCGTAGGAGTGCAGTATTCGTTTATCAAAGGCATTGAAACAACAAGGATCACAGCGGAGGTGTATCAGGATGTGGATCAGCAAAAATATGAGAAGTAAACGTAATAAAAGCATTGTTGATACCGCCTCATCTGATTGCGGTATTGATACACGGGTATCAGCCGTATCTGGTGAGGGCAAGGGACAATGCGAGATCGTCAATCCGCCCGGAGTTATCAGCGTCCCGGGGAAATACAATAATATTGTCGTCATACCGACAGAACAGGGCATGATGTGCATGGGCGTCAGAATGCCCTATTATGAAAGAAATATTGAACCGGGAGAAGTTCTGATAATGTCCGACGGCGGCGCAAGCATTAAGCTTGCAAATGACGGAAAGGTATATATTAACGGAAGGGAAGTGTAATATGTCTGAACAAAACAGTTATTATGAAATTTTGAAACGAATGGACAATACATATTATGAGCTCAGCGGAGTCCGTCCCACTGACAGCAGCGAAACACAGCGCAGATTAAAAGTACTTGCTGGAGAAATACACGGTATTTACTGTGAGCTTAAAAAGCTTCGTAAAGATATGTTTATATCAAGCGCATCGGGTGAAGCACTTGATAAACACGCTTCACAGCGGGGGCTTACAAGACACAGGGGGCTGAAAGCAGTAGGAACAATACTTGTTCGTGTAGACAGTCCTCTTGAATATGATCTGGTAATACCCGAAGGAACTGTTTTTTCCACAGCCGACGGTGAACTTGAATATTTAAGCACAGAACAATCTGTTATTTATCAGGGTACAGGAAGCTGCTTTGTAAGCCTTGAAGCACGAAACAGCGGCAGCAGATACAATGTGCCGCCCGGTTCGGTGACAACTGTCGTAACATTTTTTTCAAGCGGTCTGAATATTACTAATTCATCGGCTTTTTTCGGCGGCTCGGATGATGAAGGCGATGAAGCAATAAGAAATCGTATTATTGAAGGCTGCCGAAATATTTCCAACGGGCTTAACCCTGCATTTTATCTCAAGCTTGCCGAATCTGTGGATGGTATATATTCAGCATCTTTGGTTGAAAACGCAGGCAATAACAGGAATGTTAATATTTACATTGCCAAAAAGAGCTGTACTGCCGACAGTGCCTCGGTTAATGCCGTACAGACTCTTATGAACGATAACCGTATTCCCGGTGTTGCAATAAATGTTTATGCGGCATCTGAAAGCAGCGTTGATCTCAGTATATCATTTGTCATCAAAAATGGCTATATAGTAAATACTGTTAAAAATAATATTTCCGAGGCTGTAAATGAGTATTTTTCGGAAATGAAGGTCGGTCAGGGACTTTCTCTTAAAAAGCTCGGAGCAAAAATCATTTCTCTTGACGGCGTTGTTGATTACAGCTTCGGTAACGCACAGGATATCGCAGCATCAGCTTCAGTACTTCTGAAAAAAGGCACGATCACCGTTACAAATTCGGGGGTGGTATCATGACCGCCGAACAGTCGGTTATTTTGCACACTCAGCGTGAGGGAATAGAAATTCCTCAAGAAAACACTCTTCCCTATGCGGAGCTTGCTTCTGTATGCACAGAATTGCAGCGTATTTATGATGAAGCAGAAACTCTGGAAAAAGAAATGTTCATCATCACTGCCGAAAATGAAGGTCTTGATGAAGCGGCATTCCTTTTCGATACGGAAAGCATTAAAACCCGCATCCTTGCGCTGTTATCAATATGTGAAAAAAACGGCTGCACTTTACTGAAAGAGCACCTTGGCGATCCTTTCGGGATCAGCGGAACTCTTACGGAAGAAAACGGTACAGTTTACTTCGATACCTCAGATTCCCTCTCTCAGGAAATGCAGCAGCAGATACAATCCAAAATGAAAAAACTAATGCCGGTCAATACAGTGTTCTCCCTCAGAACAGTGTAAACCGGCAAACACAAAAAAACGGCTGTCCGCTAAAAAGCAGACAGTCGTCATTTTTTAGATCTTGTTCATCCGCTCAGGAGATCAGTCCTTTGCAGAAGCCTTCTTTGTCATAACAACAGCTGTACCAAGTGAAGCAAGAACTACAGCAACAAGTGCAATTGCAGATGTTGTGTCGCCTGTTGCAGGTGAAGAAGTATCAGCAG
>DEHG01000058.1:23048-25460 GCA_002351795.1 Ruminococcaceae bacterium UBA2806
CCTTGCTCTCTTCCTTCTTGCTCTCTTCAGCAGGCTTCTCATCCTTAACTTCCTCAACTGTGTAAGTTACAGGAATGATGAGATGATCTACAGGATCGCCCTCTTTTGTTTCACCATCGGGATTGCTGAGAGCCTCGGGTGAGTTCTTTGTTGTATCAAGCTTAACATTGATCTTAACATGTGTACCAACCTCTGCCTTTACAGCACAGTTTGTCTGGCTGTTATAAGTACGGTCATAACCGGGCTCATAATCGCCCCAGCTGTCATCCCATGTATCGTCAAGACGAACCTTGAATGTGATACCCTTGAAGCCTCTGGAAACCTGATTGCCGCTGCCATCGTCTTTTGTAGCATCAACAACCATAGCCTCTGTTACTTCAGGAATATCAATAGTAGTTTCCCAAACGCCGCCGTTATTTGTCATTTCAACGTCTGCATCACCGTCATTGCCCCAGTTACAGAATGAACCTGTAACACCAACCTTATGACCTTCGATGTCTTCAACCTTTGAAATTGCGCTTGCACTGATAGAAGCAGCAGCAGCAACGGAAGCAACAAGAGCAGCTGATACAACTGAAGCTATAATCTTTGACTTTCTCATTGTAGTAATCCTCCTAAAAAAATATATAAGAAACTGTATATAAAGTTTCATTATCAAGTATTATACTATGTTTTTTCTGAAAAATCAAGAGTATGTAAGCAAGAATTTATTTCCATATTCTGAAAATATTTACATACTGATACTTTATGTAAAAAACGCCCGCCAATCAAATGAATTGCCTGATAAGCTTTGATAATATTTCATTTTAATGTGATTTGTTGCTTAAATTTTTTGTTATATATGCATAGTTGTACACATTACAGTTTGGTAACAATATTGTAATACATTGCATTTGTCACAAAGTTTTAAATAATCAGCACATAATAATCATCATTTTTAACAAAAATAATCGTTATTTAACAAATAAGCTTTTTACAAACTCAAAACCGATATCAACAAGCCATACAACCAGCACAAGAAGCAATATAAAAGCAATACCGGAGAGAATTCTTATCCTTCTTGCCTTTTCCGGCGGAAGCTCTTCATCCTCAGCAGCTTTTTCTGCCTCTCTGAGCTTTTCAGTATCCGCCTGAGATATTTCCTCCTTTACTGCGCCTATACCGATAAGAACATTCATAGTCTTTTCGTAAGCGCTCAGCGGAACGAATACATCGCAGTTTTCCGGAGGCGCACTGTTAAGTATCTGAATACCTGTGTCTCTTCTCGCCTCCTGATATGAATACGGTATATCCGCATCATGAAGCGCTGCCCTTATTCTTTCAAGCTCAAAGCCGTTTGCGGTAACAACGTTTACCGGAGAATAATGACTCGGGTCGGATATCGTCTTTTTTCCGCATACAAAGCATTTTTCAGTCTCATCGCCTTTGTAAAGCTTTTTGCATTTTGTGCAGTATCGCATACTATTCTCCTTTGATCACTTTTTATGATTGAACATATTGTTTATCAGTCCGCCCAGACCGGCTTTTTTCTTCTGATCCTGTTTTGCGCTTTTAAGCATTTTTATCAGAACATCACGAACCTGTCTGTCACATTCCTTTGATTTAAGAATTTTTGCTTCAAGTGACGGACGGTAATAATATGAAAGCTGGTACTGTGTAACCTCAAGTATCATTTTTCTGACACTTGCCGCCCTTTCCTTATCACATCCCGAAGCATTGTTCTGCATAATGCCTGCGCTGCAAAGGGCTGTAAGCTGTCTGTCAATATTGCCGGCCGTCATACTCCGTTCAAGCACATGACATACATAGGTTGTTACCATTCTTTCCTGTTCTGAAGTCTCAAACATCGTAAGAATACCTAAATGTATGNNTGCCGTTACAAAAATCTCCTGCTTTATCCGCAATTCTTTCAGCGGGTCAAAAAGTATGAACAGGCATTTGGAGCCGTTAAGATAACGCACTACCCTGTCGTCAAGCTTTTCATAATCCTCGCCTGCGCCGTCAAAATATGTCAGGGAATATACGTCCCTCGTATTTCCGTTAAGATGACGGGAATCGGTTATTTTCCAGAGCTGCGGAGGCGGCATTTCAAAATGCTCCTCCGTTTTGTCAACAGGCTCGGGATAATCGGGATTGTACATATGATTTACATTATCCTGAAAAATCCGCTTTGTATCCGAGCTTATCGGTTCAAACACAAACGGCACCCTGCTGTCGTTCATCAGCTCATACATCATTGCGGTAAGAAAATTACTTTTGCCCGACTGCGGAACACCAACTATACTGAAACGCATATACTTCTTATAATCCAGTATTCCTCCCGGCAATATCATCTTGCATTTATTGCATACCATATTAGCTGTCCTGCCGCCGCATTCCTGACAATTGCACACAGGCGTGCGCTCAAACAGA
>DEHG01000058.1:25657-25891 GCA_002351795.1 Ruminococcaceae bacterium UBA2806
GTTTTTAGAGATGCCCTTAAAATAACCGTCATCAACAAGCTTTACAGCAAAGAGCAAGATACCGTACAATGCGCTAATACATCCAAGCACCGAAAACCATATGGCACATACAAGTCCCGTAACAATACAGCTTGAAATATAAAGGAAAGCGGCCGCAACACCGATATAAAATGCTCCCGCCACTTTTTTAGGCATTGCCGTGAATGAATTATCCGGCAGTATGCCCGTACACAC
>DEHG01000041.1:0-23864 GCA_002351795.1 Ruminococcaceae bacterium UBA2806
GAGGTAACAGACATGACAGAAATGGAAAAAATGGGTGCTGCGGCTAAGGTCGCTGCCCGCTCGCTAATTGTAGCAGGTGAAAAAAAGAACGATGCACTTAAAGCAATAGCAAAAGCTCTTGTTGACGGTGCAGACAAGATCATCGAAGCAAATAAGACCGACCTTGATAACGGAAAGGCAAACGGTTTATCTGCATCATTGCTTGACAGACTTATGCTCGATAAAAAACGTATAGACGGTATAGCTCAGGGCGTACTTGAAGTCGCTGCTCTGCCTGATCCTATCGGTACGGTCATTTCGGGAAGTGTACGTCCCAACGGTCTTAAAATCACAAAGGTAAGAGTTCCCATGGGCGTTATCGGTATCATTTTTGAGGCACGTCCCAATGTAACAGCAGATGCGGCTGTGCTGTGTCTTAAAAGCGGAAATGCTGTTATCCTCAGAGGCGGAAAGGAAGCTATCAATTCAAATAAATGCATAGCTGAGATCATGCGTGATGCAGTAGAAAGTGTAGGGCTTGACAGAAATTCAATCCAGCTTGTTCAGGATACTTCACGGGCATCATCAACAGAGCTTATGGCTCTTACAGATTACCTCGATGTTCTTATCCCAAGGGGCGGCAAGGGTCTTATCAAAGCTGTTGTTGAAAATGCAAAGGTACCTGTAATAGAAACAGGCGCAGGCAACTGTCATGTATATGTTGACGAGGATGCCGACCTTGAAATGGCTGCTGAAATCATATACAATGCAAAAACCTCTCGTCCGTCTGTCTGCAACGCAATTGAAACAATACTTGTTCATGAAAAGATTGCAGAAAAAGCTCTGCCTATGATAAAGGCAAGGCTTGACGAAAAGAATGTTGAGCTGAGAGGCTGTGAAAAAACTGCGGCAATTCTCGGTGATTGTGTTGTACCTGCAATTGAAAGCGACTGGGAAACAGAATACGGCGATTACATACTTGCTGTTAAAGTTGTATCATCTTTTGATGAAGCTGTTGCTCATATTGCACAGTATTCCAGCGGTCACAGCGAATGTATCATAACCGAAAACTATAAAAAGGCTAAGAAATTCACAGAGGTCGTTGATGCAGCGGCAGTTTATGTAAATGCGTCAACAAGATTTACAGACGGCGGAATGTTCGGTCTTGGCGCTGAGATCGGTATTTCAACTCAGAAGCTTCATGCAAGAGGACCTATGGGTCTTAACGAGCTTACATCAATGAAATTTGTGATCGAAGGCGAAGGTCAGGTTCGTATTTAATAAAGCAGTCGTAATAATATAAAGGAGTTAATATGAAGATACTGGTTTTTTCTGACAGCCATGGAGACGCTGAATCAATGAAAAGGGTCATCAGAAAGCATCGCCGTGCAGAAGTGATATTATTCTGCGGTGACGGCGCAAGGGATTTTGCCGAGATCAGAACAATGTATCCTGATAAAGCATTTTACGGTGTAACGGGGAACTGCGACTGGTACACAGATCTGCCTGCATATCAGGAGCTTGAGCTTTGCGGAAAGTATATATTTATGACTCACGGACATATGTTCGGAGTTAAAAATGGTCTTTCCCGTATTATTGATATGGGACGTTCCAATGGATTTGATATTGTTCTGTTCGGTCATACTCATCAGCAGCTGACATCTGCCGAGGGTGCAATGCTGATTATGAATCCCGGTTCCATTGGCTGTGACGGAGAATACGGAATGATCGAAATAGATGAAAATACCGGTATTGTGACTGCTACCGAATATCCTAGAAGCGATATCCCGCCGCTTAGAATGAATACGATCAACTCATAATAGATGCAAAGCAGACAGTCCGTTGCATGGGAGGATAATAAACATGAAAATTACCGATATACTGAATACGCGAAATATGTCCCTGTCTTTTGAGGTTTTCCCGCCCAAAAAAGAAACAAGCTTTGAAAGCGTAAGGGCTGCGACCGAGGAGATCGCCGGATACAGACCATCTTTTATGAGCGTGACCTACGGCGCAGGTGGCGGGACAAGCAGATTTACCATTGATATTGCCAAAAACATAAAAGACAGATTCGGAGTACCCACTCTTGCTCATCTTACCTGCGTTTCATCAAGCCGGGAAACTGTACATGAACAGATAAATGCGCTCAGAGAAGCAGGAATAAAAAACATAATGGCTCTGCGTGGTGATCTGACTCCGGAGCTTGAAAAAACTGACCGTTCAAAATGGGATTACCGTTATGCCGTCGAGCTTATAAGAGAACTAAGGGAAAATGCAGATGAATTCTGCATAGGCGCTGCCTGCTATCCTGAGATCCATCCCGAAAGCAAAAATCAGAAGGAGGATATTCTTCATCTTAAAGAAAAGGTAGATGCCGGCGCTGATTTCCTTACAACTCAGATGGTTTTTGACAATAATCTCTTTTTCAATTTCATGTATAAGCTGCGTGAAGCAGGAGTGACTGTACCTGTGATCCCCGGAATAATGCCTATTACAAATGCCGCACAGGTTGAGAGGGCTATAAAACTTTCCGGTTCATTCATGCCGCAGCGTTTCAAGAGTCTTGTTGATTATTTCGGGCAGGACCCGTCATCTATGAAACAGGCAGGAATAGCATATGCTACAGATCAGATAATCGACCTTTATGCAAATGGTATAACCAATGTACACGTTTATTCAATGAATAAACCTGATGTTGCAAAAGCAATCAAGGATAATTTGTCAGATATTCTCGGAAAAGATTTTAACAGATAGGAGCAGCTTTTATGAAAAAAAGAATTTCCCTTTTGATCGCAGCTTTTTTGACGTTATCCTCTGTTTACGGCTGTGCTGAACAAAAAAAGGACTATGTCAGCATAGATGAAAATTCCTTTATAACTGAATACAGCGAAACTGTAGAAGATATATATTCAGAAACAAAAAATGATGGTCTTGAGCTTTATGAAAAGCTTTTCAGTCTTGATAATAAGGTATCGGTAAATATCTTTATGAGCAAGGAAGAAATCGGCAAGCTGCAGGAGGATTTTATAACATAAGAACCATGGGCATTACCCGTGGACTGAATAAAAACTGCGCTGAGCTTGATCCTTATTCTGATAGAGCTGTTTGCGCTGACAGACAGGAAAACCCGCTTATTAAATATACAATTACAAAGAAAGCTAAACCCGCCTTTACCTATATTAGAGATAAATACACTGAAAAATTAAAGACGCTTTCAGAAAGTGATATGATGAAAAGCGATGATGATTTCAATAAAATGTATGAAAAGGCAAAAGCAAATTATGAGGATATAATTACGCCTTATATAACATTTGCAAATCAGGAGGATAACTTTACTTTCAGTCTCGAAGGAAATAAAGACGGCGGAGATATGGAAAATATGTCATTTGAGCAGTTCCGCTCCCAGATAATGAATACATACAGCAGTTCAAAGCTCTGATAAAAGTAACTCCCGGAACAGGATCATTTCCTGACCGGGAGTTTATCTTTACTCATTTAATTGTCAG
Source organism: Ruminococcaceae bacterium UBA2806 (assembly GCA_002351795.1). Lineage (GTDB taxonomy): Bacteria > Bacillota > Clostridia > Oscillospirales > Acutalibacteraceae > UBA1213. The sequence continues at coordinate 3,486 of DEHG01000041.1, forward strand.
CTTAAAGCTTAATACTTACTTGACTGTAGCTGTAAAGATTTTTTTAGCAATTGTTCCGTTCGCATCCTTGACATCAATGCGGATATCGTAAGTACCGCTTGCTGTCGGCTTGAATCTTGCAGAAGCAGTGCTTGTAAATTTATCGCCGAGAAGCTTCCAGTTTGTGTTTGTGCTGCGCTTGAAGTAGAATGAATAAGTGTAGCTGCCTGCGCCGCCTACTGCCTTGCCAATCATCGGGATAGCTGTGCCGAGGTTGACCTTTTCTCTGCCTACAACAGAAACATTTGTAAGCTCCAGTTCCTTGACTGCCTTTACAGTAAAGAGTTTTTCAGCTTCTGCATTTTTAGCGTCCCTGACTACGACCTTGATATCATAGGTTGCTTCTGCTGTGGGAGCAAATGCAACGCTTGTATTTGTGCCGAACTCTGTTCCGAGAGTCTTCCATGTTGCATTGCCGCTTCTTCTGTAATAGTAAGCGTATTTGTAGGAGCCTGCGCCGCCGTTTGCACTTGCGGAAATTCTTACCTTATCGCCGATCTGTACGATATCGCTGTTGATAACTGATGTATTGTTAAGCGGAGCTGATACTGTGACCTTGCACGAAGCTGTAAGACCGTTTACAGTTGTAGCTGTAATTGTTGCCGTACCTGCGGCAATTGCCTTTACCTTGCCGGCTGCGGATACAGTAGCGATCTTGCTGTCTGAGGTCGTCCATGTTACAGTCTTATTAGCAGCGTCTGCGGGGAGAACTGTCACTGTAAGTGTTGCAGAACCGCCCTTGCTGAGGGTAAGCGCCTTTTTATTAAGTGTAACGCTTTCGGGGAGAGTTTCAGCCTTTTCCCACTGTGCATAGAGAATAGGTGTATTATCCTGCATCTCTGCAATTTCTTTAAGATTGTAATTACCTTCCCATTCATCCCAGCTTGCATCCATTATTGTTTCGCCTGTTCCGTCTGCCTTGGTGTTCCATTCCTTGAACTTGTAGCCCTCTCTTACGGGTACAAATCTGTAAAACGGATAGCCTTTTTCATGTCCCGACATAAAGTTTATGGCAGGTGACTGGAAGCATACCTCTTCCTTGCCTGCAAGCGTACCGCCCTGACATTTGAACAGATAGGTATACCAGCCGTCGGTGGTCTCGCCGTATTGTCTGTAATCGCCTCTTACATAAAGAACATTTCCGTTTTTGAAATCGTCCTTTGTTACCTTTGTACACTGAACAAATTCGCCCTTTTCATCGAGGAATTTTGTGTACCAGCCATTGAACTCGTATCCGTCTTTTTCGATTGCAGGGAGAGTTCCCTCTGTAAAGCCTTCCTTATCAAATGAAGCAACAAGGAAGCTCTCAGGATAGTTTACTGCATTAAACCCGGATATTATCTCGCATACAACATAGTATTTGTCATCTGGAATATCCTGACTGTATGCGGCTTTAAGAACGAGAGAACCCTCTTCACCAGAATAATAGTTGTGTATGGTAAAATCCGATTTCTTAATGCTTGTTACCATGGGACCCGACCAGCCGTATTCGTCAAATTTGTTGTCAAGTTCGGTAAGTCCTTCATAATGGCCTTCATGCTTTATCTCGCATTCGCCAAAAGAATTGATCGTTCCTCCCCAAGAATAGTTGTAATAATTCTTTGTCCAGCCGAGGAATGTATTCCACGGAAGCTGACCTTCGGGTACGTCTGATTCATCTATAAAGAAGCTGAGAGGTATCTCTTCATCATCTGATGTGAATTTGAATTTGAATCTTTTATCGCCAATGGTAAGAGTCATGTTACCCGTATCATAATAGCCGAATTCATAGATATCGGGTCTGAAACAGAAATAACGACCGTTGTTTTCGTTTTTCAATTTAAACGGGACTGTATTATTCTGAACCTCTGTTGTTTCCGGATATGTTGAACCCCAGCTTGTGGAATTGCCGTTATTAACGGGATAGCAGCCTATAAGCTCAAATATCCTGTCATAATGAGAGTCCTGAGCAGGAATGTCTTCGGGGAGATCAAAATCAACACTCGGATATCCGAGACCATTATAGCCGTAATATCCGTCTATAGCGGAAAGATCAAGCAGCTTTTCGCCGTCTGCATTTACCGATGCCGAAATATCATAATAGCCTAACGTTTGGAAATTATCTTCCCGGGTAGATGAACTGTTCTTTTTTGCATAATAGTTGTGTAAAGCAAGCTGCTCCTCTGTTGGAGTAATTTTCTTTACATTCAGACCTACGGTGATCTTCTTTCCGCTGTTTACGGCGTCACTGATCTTTTTAAGATCTGCACCGATACCCGTTGTATCATAAGTGTCTTTGTAATAGCTGTTATCTTTGGAATAATTGCCGAGCATATATGCCAGATCTTTTGCAAGGACAACATCATTTTCGGACTCGGTTGCGGGTGTTATCGGATCATACTCAACAAATGTAAAGCCGTTTTCATCGGCATAATTCTTTGCATTTGAATTTCTGCCGTTTACCTTGGCATAGCCGTAAATAACGAGGTCATTGACCTTGCTTCCATCCCTCATATAACCAATGCATTTTGACATAAGAGTACCGTTGCCGAGGATAGTTACCTTTTTAAGATTAGGACAATCCGAGAAAGCACCTCCCTCTATTCTGTCCGTAAGACCAAGAGGAATAACGATGCTTGTAAGACTTTCACATCCGTCAAATGCAGAACTATCAATTCTTTTAACGCCTGACGGTAATACAACGGATTTAAGAGACGTACAGTCGCTGAAATCAAAACTTCCTATTGACGAAAGATTCTGAGGAAGCTTTACTGTTTCCAGAGCGGAACATCTGGTGAACGTTTCCACACTGATAGATTTCAGCTTGTCGCAGGCGGACAGATCAGCGCTTTTCAGCGATTTACAGCCTGCAAATACCTGGAATCCCATTTCATAAACCTTACTTGGTAGGGTAACGGACTGCAATCCGCTGCCCGAAAAGGCATATATGTCGATATAAAGCAGACTTTCGGGAAGCTCGATCGAAGTTAGCTCGGTATCTCCGCTGAATGCGGCGCCCGAAATGCTTACCGTACCTTCCTTTACCTTAAATGATGCGGGAGCAGTACCCTTATAGCTGTGAAGAACATTTCCCAGATATACGGGACCGTCAGGCAGATTCTTGTACCACTTTGAATTATAGAAATTCTGAGAGTAGATCCTGTAAACTGAATCGGGAACGGTCATGCTTTCAACATCGGGAACATTTTCAAAAGCCCATCTAGCTATTGATCTGACAGGCATACCGTCTATCTGTTCGGGAATAACGATACTTGTACCAGTACCTTTGTAACCTGTTATCTCAATCTCTCCGTTATTTTCACTCCATTTAAAATCGCCTATTGCCTTTACTCTGAATGTTTTTTCGGCTGTTGCACCTTTTGAATCCTTTACAATTACCTTGACATCGAATGTTCCTTGTGAAGCAGGTGTAAAGCTGGCGCTTTGTCTTGTGCCGAATTCTGTGCCTATGGTGTTCCATTTTGTGGCAGTTACTCTTTTGTAGTAATAAGCGTAGGTATAGCCGCCTTCGCCGCCCTCGGCAGCGCCTGTTATTTTAACTGGCTTATTAACATCAACAACATACGGACCATTTTCATTTTCCTCTTTAAGGTCAATGGTCGATCTGTTTTTCAGATCATCGGTAACGGTCACTCTGACTGTAGCTTTAAGACCATTTGACGTTACTGCAGCTATTGTGCATGAACCTTTTCCGACAGCAGTGATAACGCCGTCCTCAACGGTAGCGACATCCTTATTGCCGGTTTTCCAGGTAATTGTGGTATCGTCCGCATCCTCAGGCTCTATTGATGCCGTGACCGTTCCGGTTTCACCCTTATCGAGAGTGAGTGTTGTCTTATCAAGAGTGATGGCGGTAACGGCTACGGGCTTGGTATTTACGAATTTTGCACCATTTTTAGTTGCATAGGTATATGCATAGCTTTTCTTTGAACCGTAGATAGTGAAATCGCTGAGATCTTCACCGAATGCCCATTGACCGATAGAAGTCACGGATTCGGGGACTTCAATGCTTTTAAGCGTACCACGAGTATCAAGACCACGGAGCTGGATGGTCTCAAGACCTTCGTTAAGAGTCACCGATGCAAGAGAGGTACAGTAATAAAAAGCACAGTTTTGAATGGTTTTAACTGAAGCAGGGATGGTAATGCTTGTCAGACTGCTGCAATCATAGAAGGTGTCGTTTTCTATTATTTCCAGACCTTCGGGAAGCTCAATGCTTTTGAGAGAAGTGCAATCTTCAAATGCACTTCTGCCAATTGTTTTTACCGAGGAAGGGATATTTATACTTTCAAGACCTCCGAGACGGTAAAACGCATCATCTTCCAGACTTGTTATTGTTTCGGGCAGAACAACAGACCTGACATAATTGCATTGATTCAAAAAACTGTAACCGATCTCTGTAACGGTTTTGCCGTCGATCTGAGAAGGTATCTCAATACCAAAATAACCACTGTAACCGTATGAATAACCGTATTCAAAGTCAAATCCGGTTATTTTTATAGTCCCGTCATCTTTTTCCTCATAAATGAAGCTACCCGGATTGACAGTTCCTTCAACCTGACTGTCGGGCGTTTGAGCCATGACCGTTAATGGAGCAAACGATGCGACAGAGCCTATCATCGAAAGTGCCAGAACTGACGCAAGTATTTTTCTTGCTGTTTCTTTTTTGACTTTCATCATAAAAAGCCTCCTTTTTATTAATATTTACCGTGTATTATTGTTGTTTTAAACAACAATTAAGGTATTTTCTGCACTATTATAGCACATTTGTTTTATAAAATAAAGCCTTTATTTAAATATTGTTGCAAATCATGAAAGATTTGTGTATAATAAACAATATGATAAGGAATGTATTATAGGCACGAGGAGATTATATGAGCAATTTAACGGATATATCATATGTAAAAAGCGTTCTGTCAAAGCATGGGTTTACATTTTCAAAGGCGCTCGGACAGAATTTTCTGATAAACCCGTCTGTATGTCCGAAAATGGCGGAGCTTTGCGGCGCATCAGATTCAGTCGGGGTTATCGAGGTCGGGCCGGGAGCAGGAGTCCTTACGAATGAGCTTGCAAAGGTATCGCATAAGGTTGCTGCGATAGAGCTTGACAAAAGACTTCTGCCTGTGCTGAGCGAAACGCTTTCGGAACATGACAATATAAAGATCATAAACGGCGATGTAATGAAGCTTGATCTCAGACAGATAATTGAAGAGGAATTCGGCGGGGGAGAGGTCGTTGTATGCGCTAACCTTCCGTATTACATAACATCACCCGTAATAATGCGGATACTTGAAGAAAGGCTGCCGATACAGTCGCTTACAGTAATGGTGCAGAAGGAAGCTGCTGACCGTATATGTGCAAAGCCCGGTACAAGGGAATCCGGAGCAATAAGCGCAGCGGTGCATTTCTACAGCGAACCCGAAATGCTTTTCAAGGTGTCAAAGGGCAGCTTTATGCCTGCACCGAAGGTAGATTCCGCTGTAATAAAGCTTCATATCAGAAAGCAGCCGCCTGTGGATATCAGCAACGAAAAAATGTTTTTCAAAGTGGTAAGGGCAGCATTTTCGCAGAGGAGAAAGACTCTTGCAAATTCTCTCAGCAGCGGACTGTCAATGCCAAAGCAGGAAGTTACTGCTTTGCTTGAAAAAGCCGGCATACGCACAAATGCAAGAGCAGAGGAAATGACAATGGAGGATTTTGCAAGGCTTGCAAATGCAAAGCTGTAGGTTTTTCAGAAAAGGAGATAACATATGTTCGTAGATATTGCAAAAATACATATCAAAGCAGGTGACGGCGGCGACGGCGCAGTTGCCTTTCACAGAGAAAAATACGTCGCCTCGGGCGGTCCTGACGGCGGCGATGGGGGAAGGGGCGGCAATATAGTTTTTGTTGCCGATGATAACCTTTCAACCCTTGCTGATTTCAGATATAAAAGAAAATACAAAGCAGAAAAGGGCGAAAACGGCAAGGGCGCAAGATGCAACGGAAAAAAAGCCAATGACCTTGTGATCCGTGTGCCGAGAGGAACTCTTGTAAAGGATGCCGAAACAGGCAGACTGCTTGCGGATATTTCCGATAAGGAACCCGTTATTGTCGCAAGAGGCGGCAAGGGCGGCTGGGGAAATACTCATTTTGCTACCCCGACCAGACAGACACCACGCTTTGCAAAGCCGGGTCAGCCGGGCGAGGAATATGAGGTGCAGCTTGAGCTTAAACTTCTTGCGGATGTAGGGATCGTTGGATTCCCGAATGTCGGAAAGTCAACACTTATCTCTGTAGTAAGTCAGGCAAAGCCGGTAATTGCCGATTATCATTTTACAACAATAACACCGGTGCTCGGGGTTGTACGAATGGGTCCCGAATCCTCATTCGTTATGGCTGATATCCCCGGGCTGATCGAAGGCGCAGGCGATGGAGTAGGGCTTGGACATCAGTTCCTGCGTCATGTTGAAAGATGCCGTCTGCTTGTTCATATGGTAGATGTATCCGGAAGTGAGGGACGTGATCCGAAAGAGGATTTCCGCATTATCAATGAAGAACTGAAAAAGTTTGATCCTGAGCTTGCAAAGCGTCCGATGATTGTTGCAGGAAATAAATGCGACCTTACGGAAGATGATGTTGTCGAGGATTTCCGCAAATTCATTGAAGATCAAGGATATAAATTCTTCCCCATAATGGCTGCAATAGATTATCAGACAGAACCGCTGTTAAAGGAAATACAGGAAGAGCTTTCAAAGCTGCCGCCTATCACAAGATATGAGCCGGAGCCTGCGCCGCTTCCGACAGAGGAAGAGATAGGAAAGCAGGATATCAGGGTTACAGCACACGGAGATACTTATTTTGTAGAAGCGGATAAGCTGCTGCGTGTTCTGCGAATGATAGATTTCAGCGACAGTGACAGTGTGCAGTATTTCCAGAGAGTGCTTATAAGTTCAGGCGTTATAGATGCATTAAAGGAAGCCGGAATACAGGAGGGCGATACTGTCAGTCTGTATGATTTTGAATTTGAATTTGTTGAATAACGGAGGTTATATCATGTCGAGATTATCCGATCTGCCATGTGACCCGAAGGGACTTAATTCACTTGCGCTTGCATTTGTCGGCGACGGAGTATATGATCTGATAATAAGGGAAGAGCTTGCCTGTCAAGGAAACAGACCTGTAAAACAATTAAATATTGAAAAGGTGGAAATAGTCCGCTGTCAGGCACAGGCTGCTCTTGCGGAAAGGATAGAGCCCTACCTTACGCAGGAAGAAGCAGATGTTCTCAGAAGGGGAAGGAATGCCCATGTCAGTCATGCGCCAAAAAATGCTTCTATGGGCGAGTATCATGCCGCAACAGCATTTGAGGCTTTACTGGGGTATCTTTATCTTTCGGACAGAACGGACAGGATAAGGGAGCTGCTTTCTTTGGGAAATTCTGCGGATAGCGATCAATGATCAGTGAGGAGTTTTTATATGAAAAAAGTATTATTTATACTTGGACCGAATTTAAATATGGTTGGTATAAGAGATGTAGGTACATACGGAACAGAAACAGCGGAAAGCATAAACAATGATGTAATGAGCTGGGCTAAAGAGCTTGATATTGATATTGAAATATATCAGTCAAACCATGAAGGCGATATCATAGACAAGATCCATTCCGCTTACGGAAACAAGGACGGTATCATGATAAATGCGGGTGCGCTGACCCATTACAGCTATGCGCTTATGGATGCTATTTCATCAGTGCATATCCCGACAGTCGAAACGCATATGTCTAACATAGGCGCAAGAGAGGAATTCAGAAGGAAGTCTGTTATTTCTCCGGTATGCATAGGAACTATAGCAGGCTTCGGAAAGAACAGCTATTATCTTGGACTAAAGGCGCTTATCATGTATTTAAATAACTCCGATTGATATTTCATCATATCTGAAGATAAGGAGAACTTGTATTATGGAGCAGGCAAAAAACCGGTTTATGCAGGCAGCAATTGATGAAGCACTTTACGGGATAGAACATGGTCACGGCGGTCCGTTCGGCTCAGTGATAGTAAAAGACGGAAATATCATTGCTAAAAATCATAATCGTGTAATTGAAAAAAATGACCCGACCTGTCACGGAGAGATGGAAGCAATAAGAACTGCAAGTCAGATTACAGACAGCTGCGATCTTTTCGGATGTGAATTGTATACAACCGGAGAACCCTGTCCGATGTGTCTGTTTGCATGTTTATGGGCGAAGATCGATAAGGTTTATTACGGCTGTACTATCGAGGATAACAGTGCTATCGGTTTCAGGGATAAGCAATTCCATGATATAGGTGACGGAAGAGAAAAGCTGAATGATTATCTCACCTGCACAGACAGAGAGGCTTGTCTTGACCTGTTTTATAAATATAGCAGATCCGAGCATACATTATATTAATATATCAATACTTTCCCCGCCGGATTATCCGTATGTGTTTCTTATAATGAATGATTTCATTGTTATCCTTCCGGTTGACGAAAGAAAATAATAATGGTATAATCAGGATATAAATTGATATGGAGGGTTGATCATGTCAGAAACAGATCAGAAAATTGAAATAAGATATTTCAGCGGATATATCCGCAATTGGAAAAAACTGTGTGAAGAACTGGGTATAGATACTTCACTTAGCCGTAAAGAGCGTGAAGCTGAGATTCTCAGAAATGCTTATGCAAAATGGAAAATGGAAATGATGGATCATCTTTACGGAATGTTTGCATTTTCAATATGGGACGGCTGTATTCAGAATGAGTTCTGTGTAAGAGATCAGGTCGGTCAGAAGCAGATGTTCTATTCTGTCATTGACGGTGAATTTGTATGCTCAGGAGATATAAATGAGATAGTATCCGACAGCCGTTTTGAAAAAAAGCTTAACAAACGTATGCTGCAGCAGTATCTGTTTTACGGATATCCTATAGGTGAAGAAACATTCTATGAGGGTGTTTATAAGCTTATGCCGGGTCATTATGTTCAGTGGGACGGTAAGGAAACAAAGGTTGTCAGATACTGGAAGCCTGTATTTGAGCCTGATAAAACAAAGACGGCTGATGAGTGGGCATCTGAAATCGAAAACATAGTTGAAGTTATTCTTGACGAGGAACGTCAGGATAAAGAAGTGCCGTATAAGGAGTCGTTTTTGTCAGGCGGCGTGGATTCATCATATCTGCTTGCTGCAAGTGATGCAAAGGCTGCTAATACGGTAGGATATGAAGAATCCGGATTTGATGAATCTGCTCTTGCACGTCAGACAGCAGAAGTATTGGGTAAGGGCTTCAATGTAAAAATGATATCACCTGCCGAGTATTTTGAGCGTATCCCGACTGTCGTAGACAAGATGGGACAGCCCCTCGGAGATGCTTCCGCCGTAGCTTTTTCAATTGGCTGCACTGCAGTAAAGGAACATGCGGACGTTGTATATTCAGGCGAAGGCATTGATGAATTTTTCGGAGGATATAATGCCCATAAAAACCCGCTTAAAGAGGGATGGACATATCTTACCTGTTCGCATATAATGTCAGAGGAAGTTGTTAAGTCAATAATGCTTGACTTTGATGAAAACGTTAAGGCTGTAGATCCTGTATCTGAGCTTTGGAATGAGGTTCAGGGTCAGGATGAGCTTTCTCAGAAGCTTACTATTGATATTTCACTCTGGCTTGAGGGCGATATTTATCTTAATACCGACCGCACAAGCACAGCTTGCGGCATAGAGCTTCATACTCCTTTCAGTGACCGCAGATTGTTCGATGTCGCAAGAAAGATTCCCGGCGAATATAAATTCATGAACGATCAGAATAAATATGTATTCCGCAAGGCTGCAAGCAGTAAGCTTCCTGATGAGGTTGCTTTCAGGAAAAAAGTCGGGTTTGCCGTTCCGATACGCAAATGGCTTGCAAATGCCGAATATAATCAGCCTATAGCTGATAAACTTACCGGTAGCACATCACAGAAATTCTTCGATCAGGATGTTATAAAGGATATGTGGACACGTTATCTTGCTGGTGAAGAATTTCTCTGGAGCAGAATATATGCGATCTATGCTTTCCTTATCTGGTATGATCTGAAATTCTGATGTTGAAAAAACTGTATGATTACTGTGTATACGATTTTATGTATGCACAGTAATTATACGAAATAATAATAATTTCTTTATGCTTTTTATTGACAAACCCGCCGATATGATGTATAATGTAAATGTTGTCGAGGTGTAACTCAGTTTGGTAGAGTGCTTGGTTTGGGACCAAGATGCCGCAGGTTCGAGTCCTGTCACCTCGATGTTGACCCCTCTGCAAATGTAGAGGGGTTTATGTTTTATTAACCGTTTGAAAGGAATAATATGGCAACACTAAAAGAAGCAAAGCTCGGAAAAACTGTCCGTATAGAAAAAGTTGGGGGGAGCGGAGCACTTCGCCAGCATTTTCTTGATATGGGTGTTATTCCGGGGACAGAAATAACACCAGTCAAATATGCGCCTATGGGTGATCCTCTGCAGCTCAGGCTTCATGGATATGAACTGACACTCAGACTTGCTGATGCGGATATGATCGAGGTATCGGAGATCAGCAAAAGCAGTCAGGAAAAAGAAAACTCAGCAGGCAAAAAGAATAAAAAACAGTCTGATGACAAGAAAAAAACAAAGACAGTTATCAGAAAAGATTATCAGAAGGAAACTATGCATCCCGGTCTTGGTGAAGGAGGCAAGTTTCACGCCAAGGATGACGGTACTCCGCTGCCTGAGGGTACGGTAATGAAGTTTGCCCTCGTAGGAAATCAGAACTGCGGAAAGACAACTCTTTTTAACAGATTAACAGGATCAAAGCAGCATGTCGGAAATTTTCCCGGAGTAACCGTTGACAGAAAGGACGGAGAAATAAAGGGATATGCCGATACTCTTGTAACTGATCTGCCGGGTATATATTCAATGTCGCCATATACCAATGAGGAGATCGTATCCAGAAATTTTGTATTGCAGGAAAAGCCCCATGCAATAATCAATATTGTTGACGTAACAAATATCGAGCGTAACCTATATCTGACAATGCAGCTTATTGAAATGAATATCCCTATGGTTATTGCTCTGAATATGATGGATGAGCTTACGTCAAACGGAGGCAGTATTGATGTAAACCTGATGGAAAAGCTGCTTGGAGTACCTGTTGTTCCGATATCCGCAGCTAAAAACGAGGGTATTGAAGAACTTGTCGAACACGCAATACATATTGCTCATTTCCAGGAAAAGCCTGTCCGTCAGGATTTTTGTGATAAAGGTGAAAACAGCGGCGCTGTACACAGATGTATACATGGAATCAGCCACCTGATTGAAGATCATGCCGAAAAAGCAGAAATACCCCTGAGATTTGCCTCAACGAAGGTTATTGAGGGTGATAAGCTTATTATGTCATCTCTTTCTCTTGATAAAAACGAGGAAGAAACAATTGATCATATTGTTTCCCAGATGGAAAAGGAAAGAGGTCTTGACAGGGGCGCAGCAATTGCAGATATGCGTTTCAGTTTCATCAGAAAGCTTTGCAACAGCTCGGTAACAAAAGCTGAGGAAAGCAAAGAGCATATCCGCAGTCAGCGAATAGATAAGATACTGACAGGGAAATATACAGCTATACCGGCTTTTATAATAATAATGCTGATGGTTTCCTTTCTCAGCTTTAATGTTATAGGCGGTTTTTTTCAGGATCTTCTTGAAAATGGTATTGAATGGCTGACTAATATTACCGACAAAGCATTGACTGATGCAAATGTAAATGAGGTTATCCATAGTCTTATCATTAAAGGCATATTTGAGGGAGTAGGATCTGTACTGAGCTTTCTCCCGATAATCGTAACATTATTCTTTTTCCTGTCTATGCTTGAGGACAGCGGCTATATTGCAAGAGTCGCATTCTTTATGGATAAGCTGCTAAGAAAAATAGGTCTTTCCGGACGAAGCATCGTTCCCATGCTTATTGGTTTTGGCTGTTCTGTACCGGCGGTAATGGCAACACGCACACTGCCCAGTGAAAGAGACAGAAGAATGACAATTCTTCTCACGCCTTTTATGAGCTGCTCGGCAAAAATGTCTATCTATGCATTTTTTGTAGAGGCATTTTTCCCTGATATCGGCTGGCTGATTTATATAGGACTTTACCTTCTGGGAATAATAATCGGAATAATTATAGCGCTTGTGTATAAGAAAACACTTTTCAGAGGCAAAGCGGTACCGTTTGTAATGGAGCTTCCGAATTACAGATTGCCAGGTATAAAAAATGTTGCCCAGCTTCTTTGGGAAAAGGCAAAGGATTTCCTGCAAAGAGCCTTTTCTGTGATCTTGATCGCTTCTGTTGCAGTATGGTTTCTGCAAAGCTTTGACGTTCATATGAATATGGTCACCAATGCGGAAAACAGTATTCTGGCAATGTCAGCCGGTCTTATTTCCCCAATAATGAATCCTATAGGTCTTGGCGACTGGAGAATACTTGTATCGCTTGTGACAGGATTTATGGCTAAGGAAAGCGTTGTTTCAACAATGGAAGTTCTTTACAGCGGCGGTGTGGCTGAAACAATGACAAGCCTGACGGCAGCTTCCATACTGGTATTTTCACTGCTGTATACTCCCTGTGTTGCTGCAATTGCCGCTGTAAAGCGTGAACTGGGAAACAGCTGGGCGATTGTTGTCGTTGTATGGCAATGTGTTGTTGCATGGATAGTTACCCTGCTCGTCAGATGTATTTGTATGCTATTCGGAGTGGTTTGATGAATATTTACGATTATTTACTGTCAGCGCTGATAATTGCTGTAGTAGCTGCTGCTGTGATAAGCTGCATCCGCAGAAGAAAAAACGGCAGCGGCTGCTGCGGTGACTGCAAGAACTGTAATAAATGCACAGATTGTAATAACAAATAACAGTAACCTCAATAATTATAACAGTGATTTCCTAATAAAATACCGTCAGTTTCTGAAATAATATCAGTACTGACGGTATTTTTTTATTAAAAACACTTGACTTGTTATTAGCAATGTGATATTATCATATTGTAATCAATTCGTTCATACAAAAACGGGAGGTATTATCTATGAAACATTTTTTGATAGTTGTTGATATGCAGAAGGACTTTGTTGACGGCGCACTCGGAACAAAAGAAGCTGTCGGAATTGTTCCCGCTGTTACTGAGAAGATCAGAAATTTTGACGGAGAGATATTTGTGACCCTGGATACTCATTTTGAAAATTATATGGAAACGGCAGAGGGCAAAAAGCTGCCTGTTCCTCACTGTATAAAGGATACAGAGGGCTGGAGGCTTGATAAAAATGTAGCTCAGTCACTTAAAGATAAAAAATATACCATTGTAGAAAAAAAGACATTTGGTTCTGTAGAACTGCCTGAGCTTATCGAAAAAGCTGCAGAAGGGGATGAGTTTACAACTGAATTGATCGGTCTTTGCACTGATATCTGCGTTGTAAGCAATGCGCTTATAGTTAAAGCATATTTCCCTGAAATGCCTATAGCTGTTGATGCTAAATGCTGTGCGGGCGTTACACCCGAAGCTCATGAAGCTGCACTTAATACAATGAAAAGCTGCCAGATAGATATAAAATAATAAGGAGGATCATTATGAAATTACAGCCCATCATTACTTCACTGCTTGATACCGATCTGTATAAATTCAATATGGATCAGGTTATTTTCCATAAGCATACAGATCTTTGCGGACAGTATATTTTCAAATGCAGAAATAAGGGAGTAGTCTTTACACCTGAAATGGCACAGGAAATAAAAGAACAGACAGACCATCTCTGCTCACTTACATTTAACAAAGAAGAACTGGACTATCTTCGTTCAATAAGATTTATAAAAAATGACTATGTTGAATTTCTCAGGCTCTGGCATCCGATCCGTGACTATGTAACAGTAGAACTCAGCAAAGACGGAGAACTTGATATCAGGGTAGAAGGACCGTTGTTTTCTGCAATGCAGTTTGAAATATTCCTGCTTGAGATCGTAAACGAAGTCTATTTCAGAATGAAATATGATTACGATACTTTGCTAAATTCCGCCAAAGAAAAGCTTGATAAAAAAATCCTGGCTTTGAACGATGGAACATATACATTCCATTTTGCTGAATTCGGCTGCCGCAGAAGACTTTCAAGAGAATGGGAGGATGTTGTTGTAAAACGCCTTGCAACTGAGACAGATAAATGCGTGGGAACATCAAACGTATATCTTGCAATGAAATATGATTTGACTCCAATCGGTACTTATGCACATGAATATGTACAAATGTATCAAGGAATTGATGAAATACCTCTTGCATATACAAACCATTATGCAATGCGTGACTGGTATGACGAATATCAGGGCGACAACGGTACAGCGCTTACAGATACAGTGACTACTGATCTTTTCCTCAAGGATTTCAACCGTTCAATGGTAAACAATTACACAGGTGTACGTCATGACAGTGCCGATCCATACGAATGGGGAGAAAAAATGATCCGTCATTATCAGAAATACGGCGTTGACCCAAAAACAAAGCTGCTGCTTTTCAGCGACAGTCTTGATTTTGACAAAGCTCAGGCATTGTTTGAGTATTTTAAAGACAGAACAAAGGTATCATTCGGCATAGGTACATTCTGCTCGAATGATACCTGCGAGGAAGCGCTTAATATTGTCATTAAGCTGCAATATGTAAACGGCCGTCCCGTTGCAAAGCTTTCTGACACTCCCGGAAAGGCGATGTGCCGTGACAGCGATTATCTCGAGTATCTGAGAAGGTCTGTAGAATTCAGACTGAACAGGGAAAAATAATACAATATCCTTTTCATAGCAAAACTGCTGCCGGAATGACCCGACAGCAGTTTTTTTAAATATTTATTCCGATCAGATTATTGCTTAATTGAGATAATGTTGAAAATGACATTACTCCAAGAACTGACAGAACAATTGTGAGTATAATGGAAATCAATATTATTATTAGGAAAGAACGTGCATAATTCTTGACATTGATATTTGTATTGCTTCCGAAAGCATAAACAAACAGCATGATAATACCAACAAGCGGAATAGCAAACAGAATATTATATCCTATATATCCCCAAGGAGAGATAGGCGTTGTATCCTGCATAGGCTGATTCATCATAGCAGGCATCGGCTGCTGCTGCGGCTGATACTGCATATTGGGATTGCCATAGGACTGATTCTGATACATCTGATTAGGATCATAGACCTGCTGAGGGGGTGCAGGCGGCGTCATTTTTGCTCCGCAAGATGTGCAGAAGCTGATACCGTCCGGAAGATCTGCACCGCATGACATACATCTCATATAAAAAACCTCCTGATTCGCTGTCAGCGAAATATAATAATAATCCAAAGCTTAACTCAAGCTTTATTACAAATACAATTAACTGTATCCATACTATATTATTATACCATAATAAATAAATGCTGTCTATAACATAACTACTACATAAATAATGGAAGGTTATTAGGTATTTTGACGAAATGCACAAATAAAAATATTACAATAATAAATAACAACGCCTGTTTTTGACATAGTATTGCTGCCATACCATGTATAATATTCAGAGAATAATTATTTACAACAGCTTTTACTTGCAGAGGTGGTCATATTGAAAATCAATGAACTGATCGGCGGATTGGGCAAAAGAATAAAAGGAGGGGCAGGGGAGAAGTGGCTTATCCGTCTCGGGATATCATTGTGCGCCTTTTTGTTTTCAAATGCATCTGTTTTTGGTGAGTATTCACCCTTTGGCGTATCACTTGCTGCAGCGGTACCTTTCCCGTATGTCTTTTTTTCATTCATCGGTTCCACAGCAGGTTATTTGTTTTTTTCACCGGTAACAGGCGGTTTCAGATACATAGCAGCCTGTGCTGCCGTAATAGCTATAAGGTGGACTCTTAATGATATTAAAAAACTAAATTCACATTCATTATACTCAAGTGCAGTAGCATTCTTTCCTGTACTTGCAACAGGTCTTGCTGTTATGAGTGTGGGCGGTTTTACATTTCAGAGCATAATTATTTATTCTACGGAAGCAATGCTCGGAGCCGCTGCTGCATATTTTATCTCACGGACATCAGTAATACTTGAAGGCACACGTTCTATAGGGATGCTCACTCCTCAGGAGCTTGCAAGCCTTATACTGACAGGATGTATTCTTCTGCTTTCCTTCGGAGGATTCAGAATATATGATCTTTCAGTCGGAAGAATAGCTGCCATACTTGTCATTCTTTTTTCCGCACGTTACGGAAGCATGACAGGCGGAGCTGTTGCCGGAATTGCCTGCGGTGCTGTAATGAGTCTCGCCTCAAAGGATTTTTCTTTCATAGGCGCCTGCTTTGCCTTCGGCGGTCTGATATCAGGGCTTTTTTCCCCGCTCGGAAAGATCGCCGAGGTCGTTCTGTTTATGATGGCGGCAATAATCGTATCCTTGCAATCCGGAAGCGTACAAAGGATTGTGGTAATGTTCTATGAAATACTTATTGCTTCGATAGTTTTCATGTTTCTGCCGGAAACTGCCGCAAATTTTCTCAGGGCTGTCTTTGTAAAAACCGATGATAATGAACATACCGAAGAATTAAGGCGTTCAATTATTATGCGTCTTGATTTTGCATCAAAAGCGCTTTCAAATGTTTCGGATGATGTTGAAGCTGTTTCAGAGAAGCTGTCAAAAATAATAACGCCCACTATGGACGGAGTTTATGAAAACGCTGTTGAACAGACCTGCAGCCGATGCGGAATGAAGGTATTCTGCTGGGAGCACAGGGACGGAGTAAGCCTTGAAATGCTGAAAAGAACTGAAACCAGACTGCGTAATGAAGGCGAAATAAAAACCTCGGACTTATGCAGTGAATTCAGAAAAAGATGCTGCCGTACCTCTGAAATGACGGAAGCTATAAACAAATGTTACAGCAGCTTTGTTGCGTCTCAGGCTGCTCAGAAAAGAATTGAAGAGGTACGTCAGGTAGTTGCCGGACAATTCTGCGGGCTGGGCGGCATACTTGAAGAAATGGCGGAAGAATATTCAAATTACGAGGTTTTCGACAGAGAGCTTTCCGACAGGATAACCGAAAAGCTGAAAGATCTGGGCTTGCAGCCTACAGCCGTTAGCTGCCGTATAGATTATCTTGGACGAATGACAATAGAAGCAGAAGCAACTGATGCAAATCTTGCAAAGCTGAGAAGGGCAGTAATTGTTCATGAGATGAATAAGCTATGCGGAAGGAAATTTGATACACCCGCTGTAACAACAATATTGGGAACGATAAGAATTACAATGTGCGAGCGGCCGTGTCTTGATATAGAAATAGCCGCAAGTCAGCATGTATGCGGCGACGGAAAACTCTGCGGCGATCATTTTGAATACTTTACGGACGGAACGGGAAAAATGACGGCTATTATCAGCGATGGAATGGGTACAGGCGGCAGAGCTGCCGTTGACGGAGGTATGGCGTCAGGCATTATGGAAAAGCTTCTTAAAGCGGGACTTGGATTTGACTGTGCATTACAGGTAGTCAATTCAGCCCTGCTTGTCAAATCCGAAGATGAATCCCTTGCAACACTTGATATTGTATCTGTAGATCTTTACAGCGGTAAAACCAATTTCATGAAAGCCGGCGCAGCGCTTTCATTCATAAGGAAAAACAATATGATGTTCAGGGTTGAAACGCCCTCACTTCCGGCGGGGATACTTCCTCAGATAGAATTCAGCTATACTGAGGATGAGCTTTCTGACGGTGACATAATCGTAATGGTATCTGACGGCGCAGTTGCGACAGGCGAAGAGTGGATAGAACACATTATCCTTTCCCGTGACCACAGATCAATGCAGGAGCTTGCAGATCAGATAACTGATGAGGCTATTACAAGGAGAAAGGACGGTCATGATGATGATATCACGGTCATTGCAATGAGAATACTCAACAATTCATAATTTCACAGCATTATCTTGACAGGTAACAGCCCTGGACTATATTCCTGAGTTTAAGCTCATGATTGATGCGATTGAGTATGCGCTTTTTATCACCACTCCATAATGGGGCTATCAGCTTTCTTTTATCGCCGTCGCCTGTCAGCCTGTGTATTACCATCTCAGGCGGCAGACGGGCTATTATCTCGCAAAGTATCCTGATATACTCATCCTCACTTAATGCTTTTGCAGATCCGTTTCTGTACATTACGGCAAGCTTCGTTCCTTCAAGGATATGAAGCAGCTGGAGCTTTATCCCGTCCGAGCCGCAATCTGCAATATGCTTTGCGGTCGAAAGCATTTTTGAGATATCCTCTCCCGGCAGACCGATTATCATATGTGCAATGACGACAACACCGGCATCATGCAGCTTTTCAACAGCTTTGTGATAAATTTCAGTTTTATAGCCTCTGTTTATTAGCGCAGCCGTTTCATCATCCGATGTCTGTAATCCAAGCTCTACCCATACGGGCTTTCTTGAGGACAGATCAGCAATAAGCTCAATAACATCATCAGAAAGACAGTCGGGACGGGTAGCTATATCCAAAACGGCAATATCTTCTCTTTCTGCCACGGAATAATAAAGATCTTTCAGATACTGCAAAGGCGCATATGTATTTGTGTAAGACTGAAAATATGCAATATATCGCCTGCCTGAAAATTTTTCAGATATCACGGATTTAGCGTCTTCTATCTGTTTGTCGATATCCCCGCTGAATTTTGCGGCAAAATCGCCGGATCCCTCCTGGCTGCAAAAAATACAGCCCCCGTATGATATCTTACCGTCCCTGTTCGGGCAGGTCATTCCTCCGTCAAGAGACAGCTTATACAGTTTTTCACCAAATGTTTCTTTAAGATAATAGTCAAGTGAATGATATCTTTTTCCGTTCCACATAACAGGCTCCTTACAACAAATATGCCGACAGCAAATAGACAGCTGCCGGCTTTTCCATTAATTTATAACGTAAACAAAGACGTTATCATGCGGAGCATAGCCCCGCCCAGTTTATATCAGTTATTCAGTTTATTTAATTGTATTATTCCTCGGGAGAAAAGTTTTCCTTGTCAACTCCGCAAAGCGGACAGATCCAGTCATCGGGAATATCCTCAAACGGTGTATTGGGAGCAATTCCGTTATCGGGATCACCGTCGAGCGGATCATATACATAACCGCAGACATTGCATACATATTTTGCCATAAACAAACCTCCTTTGCATTTTTTCGATGGCTGTGAGTTCGTTTTTATAATACACTCACTGCCCAATAAACTTATTCAAAGTATACATTATCAGATGCAAAAAGTCAACTGTTTTTATAAATAATTATTGACTCAGATATTAAGTGATTATCCCATATTTAAGCTTTATTCTCTCGATCTTTTTTAGAACAGGGTATGCGCCTATAAAAAGAAAAAATGCTGTTGAAACTGCATGGATAATATTCATCGGCAGACCTGCAAGACAATAGGCAATGAAGATCTGAGGTGTAAGCTCTATATGAGAAATGACGGCAGCTGCCGGATCCATAATTATACCGTAAATAATTATTGTACAAATAACCCCGAAAATGATAAGATTTGATTTTTTGACAGGCAGCCTTCCGCTGCCGAAAATTATTCCCGCAAGAAAACCTATCAAGCCCATAACAAACATCTGCCACGGCGTCCATGGTCCCTGACCAAAAATTATATTGGAGCAAAGCATTGTCATCGAACCGATCGTAAAGCCGGATTCAGCACCAAGCGCAGCGCCCGATAGTATTACCATTGCTGTAACGGGCTTGAATTCGGGAAACATATAAAAAGCTGTCCTTGACAGTACACATAGCGCAGTCATTACCGAAAGCAGAACTATCTCCCTTGACTTGTTTTTATCAGATTTTTTCTTTTCAAATCCGATAAAAACCGGGATCATACATTCAAGCATTATCAAAAGTGATATAAAAAGATATTTTGTATCGTTCAGAAAAAAGATCCCGGCGAATATCGTCAGAGGAACTGTGAAAAACAGAATAAATACCGAGCTTAATAAAAGCCGCTTTTCACTTTTTACAGGTGTTATTTTTATTTCATTAGTTTTCTTCCGTTCAATATCGAAATCTTTTCCCGAAGCAGCCGGCGGCAAAGTTTTATTTTTGTTTTCAATCCCGAAAGCAGAGTAAATATCCTCCTGATTCACACAATTGTCAATAATGCCTTCCGTAAGCCGTCTTGCATTGGTCGTATAGAAATGATTGCTGCAAAAAAAACTATGCACTTCATCTGCGCCGATAACCTGCCCGTCAAAAAGCATTGCACACCTGTCACTGAAACGGGCACAGAAATCCATATCATGACTTGCAATAACAA
>DEHG01000041.1:23992-24213 GCA_002351795.1 Ruminococcaceae bacterium UBA2806
TGCTGCTGGCCACCGGAAAGATCATAGGGATTCATATCAAGAAGCTCCTCAAGACCGCATGAGATCACTGCGCTTTTTATTTTGTCCTCATCCTCGCAGACCTCGTATAATTCTTCTCTTACACTTTCACAGACAAATAATGTTCTCGGATCCTGAGGCATATAAGCGATCTTATTTTTGTCATATATTTTTATCTTTCCGCTGTATGCTTTTACTATTCC
>DEHG01000041.1:24373-24646 GCA_002351795.1 Ruminococcaceae bacterium UBA2806
GGGAGTATCCTTATGTGTTTTCCCGATAATATTCACTTGTTTTATTAAATGTTTTTTCTTTTCGTCCGATATCATTTCCCGACCCTCTGTGATATCAAACGGCGGTTTTCCGTCTTTTTTTTCAAGATGATAATACAGCCTTGTACAAAGGGGAACAGCCTCAAAAAGCGGAGAAGATATTCTGCTGAGATTATCTGCTATATCATTCGGCGGTGCATCGGATATTATTTTCCCGTCAGATAATACTATCATACGGTCGCTTAAAGAAAAAAG
>DEHG01000137.1 GCA_002351795.1 Ruminococcaceae bacterium UBA2806
CTTTGTCTGACTTCTCTTTGAAAAAGCCGTGTCTCCCGAACATCAAAACGGGAAACACGGCTGAATTATTATTCACTTTCGTCAAAGATAGCTATTTTATGTTTTTACTGATTTGAATATGTTTTGCCATCATTTACAATTGAAAGCATAATATCAGTGAAAACCGGATCAAACTGACTTTCTTTTCCTGCTGCTAATTCTTTATGATATACTCCTGTGTAAAATTGTCGTTGCAGCACCTAGACGATGACATTGCATCATACGCATCCGCAACAGATATTATCCTTGCTTCCTCCGGAATATCAGTTCCGATCAGTCCGTCCGGATAACCATTTCCGTCATATCTTTCATGGTGCCACCTTGCGCCTATACCAAGACGAGGCATATCAGTGATATTGTTCAGTATCTCATATCCCACTACAGGATGTGTTTTTATCAGATCATATTCTTTATCGGTTAATTGTGACTTTTTTCTGAGGACCTTATCCGGTATGCCAATTTTTCCGATATCATGTAAAAGTGCCATCATATAGATTTCTATCTGTGCTTTTTCCGAATAACCGTATCGTCTTGCAATTTCCAACGAATATAATGCAACACGGCTGGAATGACCTCTGGTATAGCTGTCTCTGGCATCCAATGCACTGGCAAGTGTCTGAACGATCTGAATGGAAAGTCTTTCATTTTTCTTTTGCTCAGAGTCAAGATCATGCAGCAGATCTACGCCCCCCATAATATCAGATGTAATGCTGTAGCCTGTCAGATCGGCAAGATATCTTGTGATACTTTCGAGAGTGATATCACTGCTGTCTTCATAGGGGAAACTGAATTCATTATTACTGGCAAGATTATTGCTCAAGACCGTCACCACCTTCTCAGTAGCATTTTACATTACAAAACGAGTATTGTCCAATCGTTTTTTTGAATAATAGAGTATAGGAAACTGATATACTTATCCTTATAGACTGTTGCTCAGACGAGTATTGATCTCATTAAGAAAAGTTTCGGAGTCAACCGTCCTTTTATTGGTTAGCTTTGAGATAGCTGCCAGATCTCCTGTCATAATACCATCGCTGATAGTTTTCAGTACAGCTTTTTCAAGCTTATCAGCAAAGCCGCAAAGTCCGGAAATACCGTCAAGCTCACCTCTTTTGCGAAGTGCACCTGTCCATGCAAAAATAGTTGCTACCGGATTAGTAGAGGTCTTTTCACCCTTGAGATATTTGTAATAATGACGCTGTACTGTTCCGTGGGCTGCTTCATATTCATATATACCGTCAGGAGAAACAAGCACTGATGTCATCATAGCAAGGCTGCCGTATGCAGTTGCCACCATGTCGGACATAACATCACCGTCATAATTCTTACAAGCCCAGATAAATCCACCCTCCGAACGTATTACTCTTGCTACGGCATCATCTATAAGTGTGTAGAAATATTCAATACCCGCTTCTTCAAAGCGGCTTTTGTATTCGCTTTCATATATTTCCGTAAAGATATCCTTGAATCGGTGATCGTACTTTTTGGAAATAGTATCCTTTGTTGCGAACCACAGATCCTGTTTTGTATCAAGGGCATAGTTAAAGCATGAACGGGCAAAGCCTTCAATGGACTTATCCTTGTTATGAAGTCCCTGTATGATACCTGCACTATCCGAAAAATCATAGATCATCTCTGACTCTTCGCTGCCGTTTTCATCAATTACCTTAAGCATTGCTTTGCTGCCTTTTTTTATCTGCATTTCTGTATTCTTATAAACATCTCCATAAGCGTGTCTTGCGATAGTAATTGGCTTTGTCCATGTAGGAATATACGGAGTAACACCCTCAGCAAGAATAGGCGCACGGAAAACTGTGCCGTCAAGTATTGCCCTTATCGTTCCATTTGGAGATTTCCACATTTCCTTCAGATCATATTCTGTCATTCTCGCTGCATTAGGTGTAATGGTAGCACACTTGACGGCTACTCCATATTTCCTTGTTGCTTCGGCAGATTCGACCGTCACCGCATCATCGGTTTCGTTTCTGTGAACAAGCCCCAGATCATAATACTCCGTTTTCAGATCAACATAGGGCAGGATAAGTATATCCTTTATCATCTTCCATAAAACACGAGTCATTTCATCGCCGTCCATTTCAACAAGCGGTGTTGTCATTCTGATTTTTTCCATCATAATTACCTCTCCTCCAGATCAATGTATTCTTTTTCTTTGGATATGGACTTATATGCAGGACGGATAATCCTTTTGCCGCTGTTTATCTCCTCAAAGCGGTGCGCACACCATCCCGCCATTCTTGACACGGCAAAAAGCGGTGTAAAAAGCTCCTGAGGAATATCAAGCATTTTATACACAAAGCCGCTGTACATATCAATATTAGCACACATTGCCTTGTCAGAATGTTTGACCTCCTCAAAAACCTTTGGTGTCAGTCGTTCGATGGATTCGAGCAGATGGAATTCCTTTTCAAATTCCGTGTTTTGTGCCATCCTTCCTGCATATTTTTTCAGTATTACAGCACGTGGATCAGATAGTGTGTATACTGCGTGTCCCATACCATAGATCAGTCCGCTTTTGTCGCCGGTTTCTTTTCTGAGTATCTTCTTCAGAAACTCTGACAGCTCCGTATCATCATTCCAGTTTGTGACATTCGCTTTTATAAGCTCCTGCATTTCTATTACTTTATGATTTGCTCCGCCGTGTCTGGGTCCTTTCAGAGATCCTACTGCGGCGGAATAGGCGGAATACGGATCGGTTCCCGAAGATGTCAGCACACGGCAGGTGAATGTCGAATTATTTCCTCCCCCATGCTCCGCATGAAGCATCAGCATCAGATCCAGCAGCTTTGCCTGTTCATGTGTAAACTGTCTGTCGTGTCTGAGCGTTGACAGGATATTCTCTGCCGTCGACATTCCTTTTATCAGTGGGTGCAGTATCATCGTATCGCCCTTATAAAACCGCTTTTTGGCTTCATTTGCACAGATCATGATAACCGGCATTTTAGCGATAAGTGAAATTGCTGTATCCACCTCATGTTCGGCGGTTTTGGATTCAGGGTCAGGATCATATGAATATAGTGCAAGAATTGACCTTGCCATTTTATTCATAATGTCAGGCGAAGGGGCTTTGAGTATCATATCTTCAAAAAATGTTCCCGGCAGTGCACGATTGTCGGATAAAACTGTACTGAACTCCTCAAGCTCATTTTTATCAGGGAGTCTGCCGGAAAGCAGCAGAAATACTATTTCCTCGAACCCGTATCTGTTTTCCGACATCACTCTTTCCACAAGCTCATTGATGTTATATCCCCTGAAAATCAGTTTTCCCTGGGCAGGCTGTTTTTCTCCGTCATCAACTACATATCCGTGTACATTGCAGATATTCGTAACACCTGCCATAACACCTGTCCCGTCGGAATTTCTCAGTCCACGCTTGACTCCGTATTTTTCCATATATTCAGAGGAAATATTGTTGTTTCTCTCAAAAGCTGCATACATGGATTTTTTAAGCATACTCATAATTTAACACCACCAAAAAAGGCACTCCTCCCTGATATGGAAGAAGCACCTTTGCTTAATTCTTATACCGAAATAATATCACTCAAAAAATGAAATGTCAATAACTTAAATTTATAAAAATAATGATTTTGTAAATCTCACACAAAATTAATTATATTTTATTAATTTTAATGTACATAACAATTACGATAAAGTTTTTTCAACTTTTTTATGGTTGCGTTTCCGCCTCCGTCATGAATATAAACATCATATTCTCCTTTAATACTTCCGAATGTTATAACCTTCTCTGCTCCTGTATGTTCACGCAGCTTCTCTATCATTTCATGCTTTGTCGCCTTTGATGAAAACACTTTAAGGCAATTATAGCCCTCATACCCGCTGTTGCTGACTGTTACCCTGATATTATTTTCAAGTGATGTCAATAATTTCCTTTTCAGTATGGCAATATTATTTTCATCGGCAATAACAGTCAGACAGAGGACTTTTTCTCCCCTGTGTCTGAAAGTCTGACTTATAAAATTAATGTACAGCGAACGATGCATTTTATCAAAATAATCTTTTTCAGCCGGATTTTTCATTTTGCCATAATAGGTCAGAAGTGTCGAGTCACACAACGCACTTTCAAAATAGTGCAGATCGGCTTCTTCGATGATCTGTTCCACCCTTGAGCATATATCATCTGACATGGGGATGGTTGCGATATAGCGGTTTTCACTGATATCATAAAGTGCCGCACCGTCCATTACGATTACAGGCTGATTTAATTCTACGCCATCCATTATTGACAGCAGTTCTGCCGAAGTCCTGACGGTGGAAATAGAAAATTTTACCCCACTTTTGATCAGTCTGTTAAGCTCAACCTTGCTGAACGGCATTATGTGATCATCGGAGGATATCAGAACATCATCTATGCCGCTGATATATAGCGTCTCGTTGTCATGCTTTATCGGTATATGAAATTCGTTTATACCTACTCCGATGCCTATTCCGATGAAGGTATCCATCACTCTGTTAAAAACAAAAATATATGGATCCTGATCGAATGAATGTGTCAGGGCTATGCTCAGAAATACTACACACGAAAAAAATGAAGCATTTCTCTTTTTCAGCACTACAGTTGAATATATGACCGGGATCACCACAGCACTTGCGAGAAGGTAAACACATATTGGTTCTGTGATTTTGGAAAAATACAGAAAATTCAGAAATCCAAGTCCGTAAGCTGCTCCTGTTACTGTGCCGAATGTTCTCTGACCGGCGTTGTTTTTTGTGGTGTCAACAGATGGCTGCATACACCACAGTGCTGCAAGGGCACTGTAAAAGGGTATTCCGTTTTCTATCGGCAGCAGACTGCGGATATGATAGACTATCATGCAAAGTGCCACTGCCACTGCAGATTTTATTATCCTTTGACCTATTGGAGGAAACCTGTTCATTTTTATCACTTCCGATAAGGAGTATTTTGTCGTGTCAAGTATACCATAACAGTTCTGATTTTGCAATATATTATTTATTCTATTGCAAAAATATCGTTTAATTTTACTTTTTATCTATAAAATCGCTGAATATTGAATCTCTGCTGTAAGAAAGTTGCAAATAGTAATTGACAAATTTTGCAATTCGTGATAATATATATCCATCAAACAAGGGTGTTTGTCCACAGAGGATGAGCACCCTTGTCTTTTTTCAGGAGGGATAAAAGTGAATGATCTGATCAGAAATGCAGAAACCATTAACAAGCTGCTGTCAAGATACGGAGTAAAATTCGGCATTTACAAAAACGGCGAATTCAGAGAACAGCTCTTTCCGTTCGACCCTATACCAAGAATTATCGGAAACGATGAATTTTCATATCTTGAAAAGGGCCTACGGCAGCGTGTTGATGCACTGAACTGTTTTTTATCCGACATCTACGGCAAAAAACAGATCGTCAAAGACAGGGTGATACCGGAGGAATTTATTTTTTCGGCGAAGGGTTTTCTTGTACCGTGTGACGGGGTAACACCGCCAAAGGGTATTTACAGCCATATTTCCGGTATAGATCTTGTTCAGTCAAAGGATAATAACTGGTATGTTTTAGAAGATAATCTGAGAGTACCGTCGGGTGCGTCATATCCGATGATAGCAAGGGAGCTTCAAAGGCGAAGTGCCCCTGATGCTTTCACTAAAAACGACGTTATCGACAACCGCAACTATGCGGA
Source organism: Ruminococcaceae bacterium UBA2806 (assembly GCA_002351795.1). Lineage (GTDB taxonomy): Bacteria > Bacillota > Clostridia > Oscillospirales > Acutalibacteraceae > UBA1213. The sequence continues at coordinate 5,718 of DEHG01000137.1, forward strand.
CTTGCTAAAGGAAGTTATGGATCATGTCAATACAGGCGGAATCAATGTCATACTGTCACCCGGCAGGTATAATGCAGCTTTTTTTGAACATTCCTATCTGGCAGAAAAAACAGGAGCAGTACTTACCACAGGAAAGGATATCGTCTGTGAAAACGATAATCTGTACTATATCGACTACAATGGTAAAAAACAGCGTGTGGGAGCTGTTTACAGAAGAATATCTGATGAATATCTTGACCCGATGACTTTTTATGAGGAATCGGTGATCGGTATCCCTCATATCTTTGAAGCTTACCGAAAGGGAAATGCTGCACTGCTCAATGCACCTGGAAATGGCGTGGCTGATGACAAGGGCATCTATTATTTCGTTCCGAAAATGATAAAGTATTATCTCGGAGAAGAAGCAATACTGATGAATGCTCCTACATATCTTCCTTATTACGAAAAGGATATGCAGTATGTCCTCGACAACTTTGATAAATTAGTGATCAAGGACGTTGCAGAGGCAGGCGGCTACGGTGTGGTTTTCGGAAGTTCTCTCACAGCTGAAAAGAAGTCAGAATTTATTGCACTGCTTAAAGCAGAACCGAGAAGATTTATTGCACAGGAGGTTATTGACTTCTATGATCTGGATATTCTTGATGAAAACGGAACAAAGGTCCCGAGGAAAGCGGATCTTCGTGCCTTTGTCCTGACAGGACGCACAACAAAGGTATGGGCAAGCGGACTGACAAGATTTTCAAGAAATCCTGATTCATTCATCGTCAATTCATCACAGGGAGGAGGTTTTAAAGACACATGGGTATTATCACGATAGACAAAAGCGATCACCTTTTCTGGCTTGGCAGATACACAGAAAGGGTTTATACAACACTGAAGGATTATTTTAAATCGGCAGATCTTATGATAGATTCCGATCCGGATTATTATAAGGTTTTGTGCAGAAAAATCGGCATTGCTGATATTTATGGATCAAGCGACAACTTTAAAAGAAAGTATGCCTTTGATGAAGCTGACCCCCATTCCATTATCAGCAGTCTTAACAGGGCATATGACAATGCCATCGTTATGAGGGATTATATCGGCACAGAAACAATGGCATATATCCAGCTTGCCATAGACGATATCAAAAATGCGGAGAACAGCAATTCCACCATCGCCGATCTGATGCTTGTGATCGACCATATCCTCGCTTTCTGGGGATGTGTCAATGACGGTATAGATGATGAACAGATACGGAATATTATCAAGCTTGGCAAGGGCATAGAAAGACTGGACCTGTATCTGAGTCTGGAAAAGCCTGCTCATGAGGTTCAGATGGTGTATAAAAGAATGAAGGGCTTTCTGAGTAAGGCAAAGCTCAGGTATGATGAAAGCGTTATATATACAATGGATAATATGCTTTCATCACCTGATTTCAGCTATGACAATGTAAAGAATCTGCTGAGAAAGCTGATTCTTTCGTAAGGGGGCGGTAGTATCAGACATTTAGTCTTTAATTATAATCTGACTGCATCGTACAGCGAGGCAGTTAACAACCACAGTTTTTCTGTAATGTTTATTCCGCAGGATAATGAAAGACAAAAAATAACGGAGCTGAAGATCTCCTCCGGTTACGATACCTGCTTCAGTATTACCGATGATGTTTTCCATAATAAGAAGCTGTACGGCAGGATCGAAAAGCCGCATGATAAATTTGAAATATCCATAAGCGGCTGTGCCGATACAGGTCTGAATGTTTTTGAGGAATTTATAAGCACAGAATCTTATCCTTACTGTCCTTTCAGTACGACAGTTTTCGGAGTGCAGACCAGACTGACAATGCCCGGAATAAACATCTGGAAACTTCATAAATCCCTATGTCTGAATGAAATCACGGAACCATATGACAAAACCATGAAAATAATGAAGGCTGTTGCGGAGGTTCTGAAATATGACGCCGGTGCGACAGGAGTACATGAAGCGGCTGAAAATGCCCTTAGTCTCAAAAGCGGAGTTTGTCAGGATTTTGCACATATTATGATCTCTCTTCTCAGAATGGCGAATATTCCGGCAAGATATGTTGTGGGAATGATGCTCGGAGAGGGAGCGTCCCATGCCTGGGTAGAGGCTTTTTGCCGGGGTTACTGGTACGGCTTTGACCCGACAAACAACAAACTGGTCAATGATGAGTATATAAAAGTATCCTACGGTAGGGATTCAAGTGACTGTCCTGTAATCAAGGGCAATTTCTACGGAAACGGAATGCAGACACAGAAAGAAGAAGTGAATGTTGAAGAAATACATGCAAAGGAATGATGATAATGGTTCAGGTAGTGGCATCTGTCGGTCTGCCGATAGATGAAAGCTTGATGATAAAGAAAAACCGCCTTGTACCTGAAAACGGACTCAGCGGAAATGAAAAGCGTATAAGCATTGTTACGGGAACACACGGAGATGAACTCGAGGGACAATATGTCTGCTATGAACTGCAACGGAGAATAAAAGAAAACTACAGCAGACTGACAGGAATAGTGGACGTCTATCCTGCGCTCAATCCTCTTGGAATAGATTCTATCACCCGGGGCATACCTGCATTTGATCTTGATATGAACAGACTGTTTCCCGGTTCGGAAAACGGTTCAATGCCGGAATATATCGCATCCAAAATAATCAGTGACCTCAGCGGCAGTGCTGCGGTCATAGATATCCACGCAAGCAATATCTTTCTTGAAGAGATACCGCAGGTCAGGATCAATGAGCTGTCAAAGGAAACGCTCATACCGCTTGCAAAGAAACTGAATATGGATTATATATGGGTACATTCTGCCGCAACGGTTCTTGAATCCACGCTTGCTTATTCGCTCAATGTCATAGGCACACCGACTCTTGTTGTTGAAATGGGAGTTGGTATGCGTATTACTAAAAAATACGGCGACCAGCTTGTTGACGGTATTTTCTCTTTGATGAAGGAGCTGGGAATATGGAACGGTGAAATCATAACACCAAAAGAGCCTATCATCTCAGAGGACGGAGAAGTATCATTTATCAATGCAGGAAACTCAGGAGTATTTGTTCCTGCCGTTGAGCATTGGAAAAATGTAAAAAAAGGAGATCATATCGGAGATATATTAGATCCCCTTACGGGCGAAATCAACGAAACGATTCATTCGGAAACGGATGGGATAGTTTTTACGCTGCGTGAATATCCTATTGTTTCCGAAGGCTCGCTGATTGCGAGAATACTGTCGTAAGGGAGGTTTTTCAGATGGAAGAAAAAGTACTGTTTGAGCTTGGCTCGGTCCACAGGGACAATATGCGTGTAAAGGGCTATTATTTCGGCAGCGGAGAACATTCCGTCTGCATTGTCGGTGCAACAAGAGGAAATGAGATTCAACAGGTGTATATATGTTCAAAGCTGATCTCTGTCTTTGAACAGCTCGAAATAACAGGAAAGATCAGGGAAGGAAAATCAATAATGGTAATTCCCTGTGTTAATCCGCATTCCATGAATATCGGAAAAAGATTCTGGTCAACAGATAATACAGATATCAACCGGATGTTTCCGGGCTATTGTCTTGGTGAAACAACTCAAAGAATAGCCGATGGTGTTTTCAGCAATGTCAGCGATTATGAATATGGCATACAATTTGCAAGCTTTTATATGCAGGGCAGCTTTATCCCTCATGTAAGAATGATGAAAACAGGCTTTGAAGATACAGAGCTTGCAAAGGATTTCGGATTGCCATATGTTTACCGCAGAAAAGCAAAGCCGTATGACACCACCACTTTAAATTATAATTGGCAGATATGGGGAACAAAAGCGTTTTCCATATATACCAATGCTACAGACAGCATTGACGATGACAGTGCATCGGAGGCTGTCAACGCCGTGCTGAATTTTCTTAACAAACATGATATCATTGAATACGATTGCCACGAGGGGTATATTTCCCGACTGATAGAGGGCAGTGAGCTTGTCAATGTCAAAAACGAAACAGCCGGTTTTTTCATCCGCCGTGCAGGAGTCAATTCAAGGGTAAGGAAAGGCGATATTCTTGCAGAGATAACAGATCCGTATACAGGCAGAATCCTTGAAGAAATCAAATCACCCGTAAACGGTATTGTCTTTTTCCATGCAGGACAGCCGGTAATATATTCCAACACTCCGCTGTATCGTATCATCCCGACCGGAGTGCCTTCGGTGCCTGTTCGCTGACAGGTGTTATGAATGACATAAAGTAAGGAGAACAGATGAATATGAAACCCATTATCGGTGTCATGCCCCTTTGGGATGAAGAAAAGAAAAGTATATGGATGCTGCCGGGATATATGAACGGGATCATTGATGCAGGTGGGATCCCGATGGTACTTCCGTTTACGGATAACGAGGATGTGTTTTGTCGGGCATTGGATATATGCAGCGGATTTCTCCTGACAGGAGGACAGGATGTTGACCCGATGATCTACGGAGAAAGAAAAAGATATGATAATATCGTCACCTGTACGCTGCGTGACAAGCTGGATGCGATCGTTCTGAACAAAGCCGTAGAGCTTGACAAGCCTCTGCTTGGAATATGCAGAGGTATCCAATTTATGAATGCTGCATCAGGCGGAACTCTGTATCAGGATATTCTTTTAGAAACCGGAACTTCAGTAACACATCACCAGACGCCGCCGTATGAAAAACCAGTTCATGAGGTTATGATCGTGCAGGATACACCTTTAGGGCAATTACTTAAAAAGCAAACACTTTCCGTGAACAGTTATCACCATCAGAGCATCAAAGACTTATCTCCGGTACTGGAATGTATGGCTCGTGCAGAAGATGGGCTGATAGAAGCTGTGTATATGCCGCGAAAGAAATTCATCTGGGGTGTTCAATGGCATCCCGAATTTTCTTATAAGGCAGACGAGGACAGCCGCAAAATATTCAAAGCATTTATTGAACATTCATGCTGAAAACTTGTAAAGGAGGCAGTTGAAATGGCAGCATTTGACAGAATACTATCAGGCATACCGGAGATGGATAAAGCGTTGGACAATATCAGACTGGGTGATAATGTTGTATGGAGAGTATCAGACCTGAGTGAATTCAGATTATTTATGGAGCCGTATGTCAGACAGGCAGTCAAGGATAAGCGAAAGATAATCTATTTCCGGTTCGCAGCACACGAGCCGTTCATTACAGATATACCGGAGGTAAAAACTATTGAGATACCGCTTTCTCATCGCTTTGAAAACTTCACTGTGGAGATACATAATGCGATTGAAAGAGAAGGCAGGGATGCTTTTTATGTTTTTGACTGCCTTTCGGAATTGCAGACCGCATGGGCAACAGACCTGATGATGGGTAATTTTTTCAGAGTGACCTGTCCGTTCCTTTTTGTGCTTGATACAGTCGCATTTTTTCCGCTTATCCGAGGCAAGCACTCGGTTCATTCCGTTAATAAGATAATCGACACCACTCAGCTGTTTTTGGATGTTTATACGGGAGAAAAGGATATTTTCGTTCGTCCCGAAAAGGTATGGAATCGTAATTCTGATACTATGTTTCTTCCGCATATATTTGAGCCAAACTCAGGTAAATTCCGTCCTGTTACTGACGGTGTAAGATCGAGCAGATTTTATAATATACTCGGAAAGCTGCGCCGTGGAACGGATGACAGAAATACAGATTCATGGGATCGTTTTTTCAATAATGCAAAGATCAGACACAGCACCGGAGCTGACATATCAGACGAATGTGAATATATTTGCAATATCATGATGACCCGTGATTCAAAAATGCGTCAGATGGTAAAAAAGAATTTTACCCCGGAGGATTATTTTGAAGTCCGCAGCCATATGATAGGTACAGGAATGATAGGAGGAAAAGCTTGCGGAATGCTGCTGTCCAGAGCTATTATCCGCAACAGGGAGCCGGATATAAACAATACCCTTGAACCGCATGATTCGTTTTATATCGGATCGGACGTTTACTACACATATATAGTCGATAACGGCTTCTGGGATATGAGGATAAAGCAGAGAACCGAGGAAGGCTATTTCAGGCTTGCGGATGAATTCAGAGAGCTGCTTCTGAACGGAAAGTTTTCCGATGTTATGCGTGAGCAGTTCGGAAACATTATTGAATACTACGGTCAGGATCCATATATAGTTCGCTCCAGCAGTATTCTTGAGGACGGCTTCGGCAATGCTTTTGCCGGAAAATACGAATCTGTATTCTGTGCGAACAGAGGAAGCTATGAGGACAGGCTTGCAGAATTTGAAAATGCAATAAAAAACGTTTATGCCAGCACAATGGGGCTTTCTGCTCTTGATTACAGAAAAAGACGGGGACTTGACAAGCGTGACGAGCAGATGGCGCTCCTTGTTCAAAGGGTCTCGGGGTCGTATTACGGTTCCTACTATATGCCCTGTGCGGCAGGGGTCGGTTATTCCTATAGTCCCTACAGATTTTTACAGACTGCCGATCCGGGGACAGGTATGCTCAGACTTGTAATGGGGCTCGGAACATCTGCCGTTGACAGGACAGAAGGGTCATATCCGAGACTTGTAAGCCTTGATATGCCTGAAAGAACACCATATTCGACCGCTGCCGACAAGCATAAATTCTCACAGCGCAATGCTGAGGTTATCAATACCTCAAAGCATGATCTTGAAAGAGTAAGCCTTGATACAATGCTGCCCGTAATTCCCCGCTACCTTGGAAATATTCTTTTAGAGCACGATTTCGAGGCAGAGCAAAGGCTCAGAGAAATGGGAAGAGATCGTGACATCAGATTTATTTCCTGTCAGGGTCTTGTGAAGAATAAAAAGCTGATGGAGAGTATGCGGCGGATGCTTGCTTGCATACAATCTGAATATGATTATCCGGTGGATACAGAGTTTACGATAAATGTTTCTGATGACGGCGAATATACTATAGACCTCCTACAGTGCAGACCGCTGCAGGTGATTAAGGGAAATAACACGGTCACGATGCCCGAAAATATTACAGATGAACATATCCTGCTCCACACTAAGGGTGCATCAATGGGACTATCAAGAACAGAGCAGCTTGACTATATCGTATATGTTGATCCGATAGGGTATTACAATATGCCGTATAATGATAAATCTGCCGTTGCGCGTCTGATAGGAAAGATCAACTGGCATTTCCGGGGTTCCGAGGAACATCTTATGCTTATGGTACCCGGAAGGATAGGGACTTCATCAAAGGAACTCGGAGTACCTACGATGTTTTCGGATATCAGCGGGTTTGATGTTATCTGTGAGATGGAGGAAAGCAGAGCAGGATATAATCCGGAATTATCCTACGGCAGTCATATTTTTCAGGATCTGGTCGAGGCTGAAATATTATATACGGCTGTATTCGACAACAAAAAAACGCTAGCTTTTTATCCTGAAAAGCTAAATCGTTTTGAGAATATCTCGGATTTGTTTGATGATGGCGGAGAGCTTTCGGAAATAGTCAAAGTATTCAAGGCACAAAACTGTACGCTTTATCATGACATCAATAAAGAACAGTTACTAATAGTTATATAATATATCCGTGTGTTATATATCCGTATGTTCTCTTTTTTTCGATTATAAATACTATGGTTGACACACAACAATTTTGCGTAAATACCAATTTTATTAATCTGACTCTGTGTGAAAATTTGATTCTTATCTTTAAGATTATTCTTTTTATCTCCACTTGTGTACCTGAATTAACACTACCACACAGTATAATCCTTGAACGAACCCCTATATAATTACACGAACCTCCTTTTAGTTCGTTCATTTATGCACCCAAACCTTAAGCTGCTTTTCAGCAGCCACCCGGACAGCACCAAATACCAAATACGCAAAAGAAAAAAGGCTTGAAAACAAGCGGTTTACGCTGATTTCAGCTCTTTCTTTTGTATCAATCCCGCTACTGTTTTATC
>DEHG01000047.1:0-9718 GCA_002351795.1 Ruminococcaceae bacterium UBA2806
GCAACAGAATCCTTGGGGTCAGCAGCAGCCTGCTCCCGAGCCCAAACCTGAGCCAAAGCCGGAGCCGGCAGCACCGGTATATGAACAGCCGCAGTCAGCTATCCCGTCAAACGAGCCTATCCCCGATGAGCCGGCAGCAGCTATCCCGTCAAATGAGCCTATACCGGATACACCCGCACCGCAGGCAGCAGCAGCACCTGCACCGCAGGCAGTTTCAGCAGACGGTATTCCTGCAAATGCAAAGGTATTTACAAGCGATGACGCTGCTAAACATTCATCAGTTCATGTATCCATCCCGGAGGGATATCAGGTAATTGCAGACTGTGCATTCTCAGGCAATACAATTATTGAGGCAGTTGATATTCCGTCAACAATGCTCAAGATCGGTGAAAAAGCATTTGAGAATTGTACAAAGCTTGTTACAGTAAATATGCCCGAAGGTCTTTTAGAGATCGGCAGGGGAGCATTCTCAGGATGTTCAAATCTTCCGAAGGTCGTTATTCCTTCAACCGTTACAAGGATACATCAGGCTACATTTAACGGATGCTCTAAGCTCAAGGAGTTCCAGATCCCGTCACAGATAGTAAGTCTTGGCAAGCATGCATTCCTTAACTGCGAGTCTCTTAAAGAGATCGTTGTTCCGGATGGTATAGAGGAACTTCCCGAGAACCTGTTCAGCGGATGCAAGAGCCTTACTAAGGTTGTCGTTCCCGAAAGTGTACGCGATATCAGAAAGAACGCATTCAGCTGGTGTGAGAATCTGACAACAGTAAATATTCCGGAATCTGTTACCGTTATCGGAAAGAATGCATTTACAGGATGCGGATCACTTACTACAGTAAATATTCCGCATAATCTCGAAGTTATCGAGTACGGCGCATTCAGTAACTGCAGCAGACTCAAGAGTCTGATATTGCCGGATACAGTTTCGACTATAGAAGCAAATGCATTTAACGGATCAAACAGAACGCTTATTGTTCGCTGCTCTAAGGAAAACACTTATGTAAGACATTATTGCAGAATGAACAGAGTTAAGTGTAAGGATCCCGAATGATGAACTTATAAAAGCGAAAGCGGCAGGATTTTCTATCCTGTCGCTTTGTGACTTTTTTTAAAAGAGGTGATATAAATGAGGTATTTTACCGATTCACAGATCAGGGAAATGAAAGAAAAAGTCAGGAATGATCTCAGTATTCAGGATCGTTCCCTGTACCTGGCATATATCAGCAAGATAGAATTACTGGATAAGCAGAATGATGAATTCGGCAATTGCCGTGACCAGCTTATGCAGGCAATAGCGGAGCTGGAGCAGACGACCGAAAGGTATATACACAGAGGACGTGCTGATCCGAATGACGAGGATGCTGATGCCTATGAATATGAAAACTATGACTTTCACCAGACTGATGATTGATACCATATCACGAAAAACTTTTTAAAATGGTTTTTCGTGATTTTTTTGTTATAAATAACGAACATTTTTTGTTTTTTAATAATTCTGTTGACATACGATAACCGAAAGCGTAAAATAATCATTGGCATAAAGTAGGTGTCTTTTTTTGGAAACGCTGTTCTGTAAATAAGCGTTTTCGTGGATATCAGCGAAAGGAAGTAAAAAATGAAAGCATTTAGGATCATTATTACTGCTTTTCTTGTTATGACATTTGTTGTATCGCTTTTTATGAACGGTTTTCTTGACCTGATCCTGGACAATGCGAGGATGATCGATACAAAAGCCGAAAAGGAAAGTCCGGCTGCCGAAAAAACAGTAAAGGTCAATACGGTCACAGAAAAGACAAATGCGGAGAGCATTAATAAGAAAGATGAAGAGAAACTGAAAAAAGAACAGGAAAAGAAAAAGGCGGAAGAGAAAAAGAAGGCGGAAGAAAGCAAAGCCGCAGAGGAGCAGAGAAAGAAAGAGCTTGAGGAAAAACAAAGAAGAGAGTGGCAAAGCGAGCATGATAAGATCATCTTCACATCGGATCATATGGTGGATGACAGCTGGTTTGATGATGCGCTTTTTGTCGGGGACAGTGTTACAAATGCTCTTGCCGCATACAGCGAGGATTACGGAAGATTCGGAAATGCAGATTTCCTTTGTATAGCAAGCCTTGGGTATAACAGTGCATTGTGGGATCTTGATGATCCGTATAACGTCCATCCGATGTGGAAGGGCAAAAAGGTCACTGTTGACGAGGGCGTAAGGCTTTCCGGAAAGCATAAGATATTTATTATGTTCGGTATGAACGATGTCGGAAAGGGAATAGATCAGTCTATTGAGGCAATGAAGGAGCTTACCGACAGGATATTGAGAAAAAGCCCCGGTGTTGAGATCTACATTCAGGGCGGAACACCTATGCTTCCCGAAGTAGAAAGTGAAAGTCTGAGCAATGAGCTTATGAGACAGTTCAATCAGGGTATCAAGGAAGTATGTGATGAGAGAGGATTCCATTTTATAGATATCACTCCGGCAGTCTGTGATCAGAATGGTGCATTGATACCGGATTACTGCATGGATCCTCAGGATATGGGTATGCATCTGAATTATGACGGCTGTCAGAGATGGGTGGATTATCTTATGGCTCACGTTCTTGACAGCGCAGACGTCTCACCGGGAGTATATACCCCTCAGCCCGATTATAACAGCGATGAAGAGGATTATACATTCTATGATGATACTGTTCCGGAAGAAGAGGAGGAAAGTTCTGAGTCCTATGAAGAAAGCAGTGAATCAGACGGCGAGGATACATACACGGAAGAAAGCACGGAAGAGTACAGTGAAGATACCGGAGAATATTATTACTGATCCTGCGGGTTTCAGCGGTTTTTCGGGGTACAATAAACGAAAAAACTGTTGTTCCCTGTTGTTCCTGCTGTACCCCGTTCAAGCTTGTCATTCCGGACGCCTGCCCTGTCGGACGATTTCCTGCCGGCAGACAGGAATTGAAGAATCTATAATATACAGCTATCTTATTGTAAAGATACCTCGCTGTAAGCTCCTTGGAATGACATATGTAAAAAAATATACATCGCTGACTATAGATTGTATAAAGAGGGTGTTGTATTGAAGAAGATCCTTATAATTTGTTTATCGTTGTTCTGTGCATTATCACTTTGTGGATGCAAAAATGAAGATGATGATTTTATCGACGATGAATCTGTCATTGTGCTGGAAGTATCCGGAAACGGCAGTAACAGTCAGGAAACCGGAAATAAGCAGGAAACACCCGAACAAAAAATCAACAGTATCCTGTCCGGATCGGTAAAGGAAACAGGAAAAACACTCAGCAGTGAATGGTTTGACGATGCAGTGTTTGTCGGAGACAGCGTTACGCTGAAATTATCATATTATGCCGAAAACGGAGAACTGGGAAATGCGGATTTTCTTTGCGCCGGAAGTCTCGGATACGGCAATGCCCTGATGGGACTTGATGAAGAGGGTAATGTTCATCCTATGCTTGCAGGCAAAAAGGTTACTGTAGATGTCGGTGTTTCTGAGATAGATAAGCCGAAGGTATTTATTATGCTTGGCATGAATGATATCGGTCTGTATGGCGTGGATCAGTCGATCGAAAATATGAAGGAGCTTACCCGCAGGATACTCAGCCTGAAGCCTGACGCTGAAATTTATATACAGTCTGTTACGCCTATGCTTGAAAATATGCAGGGTGATGATCTTAATAACAAGTCGATACCACACTTCAATGAAAAGCTTAAAGCAGTCTGTGATGAGCAGGGGTTCCATTATCTTCATGTTGCACAGTCTGTTGCAGATGAAAAGGGAAATCTTGTTCCCGAATACTGCGGCGATCCGGATGCAATGGGCATACATTTTACGGATGAAGGCTGTAAACAGTGGATAGATTATCTGAAAACTCATGTGGAATGAAAGAAAGGAATAACAAAATGAAAAAGTTATTATTATTTGCAATGACAGCAGTACTTGCATTTTCAGTATGTGCTTGTTCGGGAGAAAAGAAGGACTCTGCATCCGGTAATACACAAAGTCAGGCGGCAGTATCCGCAGACGATGTATCCGCAGATGAGGAGAGCACCGCTGATGACGTTTCTGAGACGGCTTCACCCGCTGATCTCGGGGCGGCTTTTGAAAAGGTAAAGGTTCAGGTGGAGCTTCCCGAAGAAATGAGCGATTTTTCCGCAAAAAGACTTGAAAGAGTATTGGGTATTACAGAGGATGAGATCGAAGAATTTGCGGGCGGCGTTTGTACGGACGGAGTAAAGCAGGATCAGATCATATATGTTAAGGCAAAGGATGAAAGCAATGTTGCTGACATTCAGGAGAAACTGCAGAATAATCTTGATTCCATTCATAATGTAATTGAAAAATATGATCCGAAGCAGAAGGCTAATATCGAAAATGCAAAGGTCGAAACAAACGGTCTTTATGTATCACTTGTAATTTCACCTGATGCGGAAGCAATAAAGAGTATTTTCAGCGAAGTGACAGGCTGATATAATTTCATTCCGAAAGGTAAGCTAAAGTAACCTCACATTTTTTGCGAGGTTACTTTGTTCTGTAACGGCAAATGCCGGTAAGCTGATAATTATTTGAATGGTGGTCGATTTAGTTTGGTATTTTCAAGTCTTGTATTTCTGTTTCTGTTTTTGCCGATAGTACTTGCGCTTTATTATCTTACACCAAAGCGATTCAGGAATGTAACGCTGTTTGCAGTCGATCTTGTTTTCTATGCATGGGGCGAACCTGTATTTGTGATACTGATGATGGTATCAATCATAATAAACTATATTGCGGGTATACTGCTGGGAAAATTCAGGGAAAGAAAAGCTCTTTCAAAATGGATACTCATAGCAGATGTTGCCGTCAATTTAGGACTTTTAGGATTCTTCAAATATGCGGGCTTTATCGGAGAAACGCTGAATGTTGTTCTGCCGTTCCTGAATCTTCCTGTAATTGAGGTCGCCCTTCCTATAGGAATTTCATTCTATACCTTCCAGACAATGTCCTATACGATAGACGTTTACCGCAATACGGTCAAGGTGCAGAAAAACTTCATTGCATTCGGTACATATGTATCGCTTTTCCCTCAGCTTATTGCGGGTCCCATAGTACGCTATGAGGATGTTGCTTCACAGATGATGGACAGGCACGAAAACCTTGAACAGTTCACTAAGGGCGTCAAGCTTTTTCTTGTAGGTCTTGCAAAAAAAATACTTATTGCGAATGAAATGGGCTGTCTTTGGGATACCATAAGGAACAGCGCAGGTGAAAGCGGTGCGCTTGGCGCATGGGTCGGAATTATTGCATATACGTTCCAGATCTATTTTGATTTCAGCGGATACAGTGACATGGCGATCGGTCTTGGAAGAATGTTCGGCTTTGAATTTATAAAGAATTTCGATTACCCGTATATTTCAAAAAGCATTACCGAATTCTGGCGCAGATGGCATATTTCGCTCGGAACATGGTTCCGTGAATATGTGTACATTCCGCTCGGAGGCAACCGTAAGGGTCTTGGCAGACAGATCATCAATCTTGGAGTTGTGTGGTTCCTGACAGGTCTGTGGCATGGCGCAAGCTGGAATTTTATTCTGTGGGGACTTTATTTCGGTGTGATACTTGTATTTGAAAAGATGTTCCTGTTAAAGGTATTGAAAAAAGCGCCTGCTGTCGTTTCGCATATCTATTCATTGCTTCTGATAGTGTTAGGATGGGTTCTGTTCTATTTCGAGGATATGGGAAAGCTCGGAGAGTTTGCGGCACGTTTGTTCGGTGCAGACGGATTTGCAATGAGCGGATCTGTCGCAGTGACGGTTGTTTCATATCTGCCGCTTCTGATCGCAGCCGCAGTTGCTTCAACGCCGCTTGCTGCGTTCCTGTATAAAAAGATAAAGAGCAAGCCTGTATTGTATGTGATAGACAATTCAGCTTGTATTCTGTCATTGCTGCTTTGCACGTCAAAGCTTGTCAGCAGCGCATACAATCCGTTCTTATATTTCAAGTTCTGATGGAGTGATAAGTTTGAAAAAGTATATACAGTTCTTGCCGACATTTATCCTTTGCGGATTTATTTTCATTATGATGATGCTTTTATTTGTCCTGCCTAAGGAAACATTTTCGGCTCAGGAAAAAAGAGAATTATCCACATTTCCTGAAATAAATGCAGATACCGTAATGGACGCACGTTTTCAGAATGAGCTTGATACATATTTGTCGGATCATATACCTGCAAGAAATTTCTTTGTCGGCACGAGCGCCTGTCTGGAGCTTGCAGAGGGAAGAAACGGTTCAAAAGGTATTTATCTGGGGTCTGACGGATATCTTTTCCCGGAGCCGACCAAACAGACGGATAATCTTAAAAAGAATGCCGGCTTTATAAAGGAATTTGCTGACGACTCAGATATTCCTGTTTATATGACGGTCGTTCCCTCGTCCGGCTTTATCAATGGCACAAAGCTTCCGCTGCTGCATGAAGGCTATAATGATGAGAAGCTTATCACGGATTTCAGAAAATCTCTCGGAAAGAATGTCATTTTTACTGATGTTACCGACAGGCTTGAAGAAAAAGCAAACCTCAGTCAGCTGTATTATAAGACTGACCATCACTGGACAAGTGCCGGCGCATATGAATGTTACTGTGAACTCGGAAATACAATGGGGTATAAGCCCGTTCCGGAAAGCAGCTTCAATAAGGAAAAAGTTGACGGTTTTTACGGCACATCCTATTCCAAAAGCGCATTGTGGTTCATGCAGCCCGATACTATAGAGCTATGGACAAATAAAGAGCAGCCTGCCGATTCAGTCTCTGTTGAAATAACGGACGGCAAGGATAAGAAAAGCGGCAAAAGCTATTTTTTCCGTGAACAGCTCAGCAATGATGACAAATATCCTGTTTTTCTTGACGGCAATCATAGTATTGAGAAAATTATCAATACAAATGCCGACGGCGGAAATATAATAGTATTGAAGGATTCCTATGCACATACATTTGTACCGTTTTTGTCACAGAATTACCGTGAAATAATAATGGTGGATATGAGGTATTATAAAAAAGATATTTCCGCCCTTGCAGAAAAGGAAGGTGCTGAGGCAATACTTATTCTTTATTCATTGGATAATCTCAGCTCCGACAACAATCTTGCATATCTGTTTTAGGCAATGTCATTCTGAGCAGCGAAGGATCCTTTCGCTTATTATGCACCTTTTAAAGCTCCTTCGCTTTTGCTGAGAATGTTGAATTTTGGTCAATTGTCAAAACTAATGCAATAAACATATTGACAAATTTGAAAAATAATGATATTATGAAAATGCTTCAGATCAGAAATGAAAGGAGAAAACCGGAATGTCAGGAAAACAGTATGCACGATTTAGCGGATACTATTTTTGGAGTTCATGCGAGTTTTTTGCATGGGCTTATTCGTGCTGCGTTCCCGACAGACGGTCTGTATCCGTGAGCTGACGATATTTTGCGTACAGCTATATTGACGGGATCCGCAGGAGATCCCGTCTTTTTTTGTTTGTACTCCCGACTGCAGCGGGAAAAGCTGACAAGAAAACGGGCATCCGCCTGCGGTCAGTCCTTTCCGATCGGCATATATAAATTTTCAGGAGGCAAACATTATGATAATAGTATTAAAAGACGGAACGACCAAGGAACAGATAATTCTTTTCAAAGCAGCGCTTGAAGAAAAATACAGCGTCACAGTAAATACATGGCATGGGGTAGGCTCGACAGTTTTAGGGCTTATCGGAGATACCACGGCAATTGACGAGGACTGGATAAATGCTCAGGAGATCGTTGACAATGTAAAGCGTGTACAGGAACCATATAAAAAGGCAAACAGAAAATTCCACCCCGACAACACTGTCATAGAGCTTCCCACAGGGCAGAAAATAGGCGACGGCAGTCTGTGTATCATGGCGGGTCCATGCTCAGTCGAATCCGAGGAACAGATAAACTTCATTGCGGAAAGAGTGAAAACGGCAGGCGCATCATTCCTGCGCGGCGGCGCTTTCAAGCCGAGAACATCTCCGTATTCCTTCCAGGGGCTTAAATCCGAGGGGCTTGACCTTCTCAAGGGCGCAAGAAAGGCAACGGGTCTTCCCATTGTTACCGAAATCATGAGTACCGCCCATATAGATATGTTCGAGGGTGTTGATATTATTCAGGTCGGCGCAAGGAATATGCAGAACTTTGAACTTCTTAAACAGCTCGGCAAAACAAATAAACCCATTCTTCTGAAGCGTGGACTGTCCAGCACAATAGAAGAATGGATCATGAGTGCAGAATATATTATGGCAGGCGGAAATGATAATGTTATACTTTGTGAAAGAGGAATACGCACATTTGAAACAGCCACAAGAAACACTCTTGATCTGTCCGCTGTTCCTATTGTAAAAAAGCTGACTCATCTGCCCGTTATAGTTGACCCGAGCCACGCTACAGGGAAAGAGTCTCTTGTACAGCAGATGTCGCTTGCCGCTGTAGCGTCAGGCGCAGACGGTCTTATGATAGAAGTACACAACGACCCCAGACACGCTCTTTCGGACGGCGCACAGTCGCTTACTCCCGATCAGTTCGATATTCTTGCACAAAAAGCATTTGCCCTCAAAAAGGCATATGACGAGATCAATGGATAATACAGTCGGTCATTCCTTGTATTCATACCACTGTCCTTCAGTATATACGACCTTTGTTTTTTCGGGACCTCTGCCCTTTTTTGGCTTTGCGGAAAGATCTATTTTATAAACCTTACCGGTATTTTCATTTGTTTTATAAACCAGGTCGGCTGTCTGATATGCATTAACGCCTTTACTTATTTCATCATCGGGCACACCGCTGTCGAAAATGATGCTTGTTGCACCATCTGGCGCTATCACCCTGTAGATATCCGTTTCCCCGATACGCTCCATCTCAAATCCCGGCCATCTGTTTTCATAAAAACCGCCGGTAATTATATTTGAAGCGAACTCATCATCACTCCACCAGAATGCACATACTTTTTCCCATTTTGTTTCACTGTTGTCATAGTAAACATAGTTGTTCTTATCAAGAAGACGGGGATCATTTTCATCTATTTTTATTTCTGTAAAGTCCTGTTTCCTCATATCTGTCTTGTCCTCATAGTCGATCTTTGCACCGAGTTCCAGGGCTTCGACCTTGTTCAGGAAAACCGACTGTAAAAACTCAGAAAAGATATTTCTCCAGTAAACCATAAGATGTGTACCGCGTTCATATTTATTGAATACAAGCTTATCCTGCGGATAGCCCTTTTCTGTGAGCTTATCATACATCATCTTAGTAACATCGCCGTTATCAAAGCCATATTGTAAAGATTCGTATCAGCCTCGCAGGTGTATATGTAGCTGTCATTTTCTTCCTTGGTTCTGGACATCGGGATATCAGCAGAAGCACCCGAAACAGAATTGATAAATGTAGCGGTCATCGTTTCGTTTTTAAGGCTGTCACGGATCATCAGGGTATGCATTTTTACATCCGTGCTGTCATCACTTTTGCTTTCATCATCTTTTTTTCGTTTTCATCAGAGCTGTTCTGTTTGCTTTCGGCAAAAGCAGTGCTTGTTTGTGCAGAGTTACTATCCTGTTGACTGCAAGCTGACATGGCATTGATACAAACCACCGAAGATAGTATACAGATCATTGTTTTTTTCAATTTCATATAACTTCTTCCGTAATAATTTTATTTGTTAATACTATTTTACTTAAGGCAACCTCTAA
>DEHG01000047.1:9798-12532 GCA_002351795.1 Ruminococcaceae bacterium UBA2806
ACACCCCAATCTCTAAAAACAAGCTTTTAGAGATGCCCTTAATGTATTATAATATTTCAATCAGTTAGTTATACATAAAATAAACTCTTGTTTTAGCAAATAAAACAGCGGTTTATTTCTGTAGATTATAGTTATTATGGCAGCGCAGAGGATATATCGGAATTGTTCTTTTCTGCAAACATTTCTCCTATCCTGCAAGTGCAGTATTTGTTCTATAGGATAACGGATAGTGTAAGCAATTCTCTCAGCTCGGAATAAATACTGTCAAAATCACTCAGGGGAAGGGGATTTTCTCCGCTGCCGGCTTCTATTGTAAATCCGGGACGTTTAAGCGTCTGACAAAACCAGTCTTTGAATCCTCCGCCGACAGCAATTCCTTCCGGAGAGCTTATCTTATATCCGCTGACTCTTGAAAGGGCAAGAGCCATTCTGTGCCACTCAGGAGAAATACTATCTCCGAAACCATAATATATTTCCCTTCCCTGACTGTGCATCGCAAGAGCATGGGTTATGTTTCCAGCCCTGCAAACAGATGCCGCCGCCCTTGTTTCAGGTTCGCTTTCCGGATAATCACCGCCGAATCTTGTGGGGGAGGGAGATGTAATGCCGCAGGCGATCTCGTTTTTGTGTACGGTTTCCCAGTCAGCGTCAAAATTATGATTTATGTCAACGCCTCTTGCATTCGCCTGCCAGTGAGATGTATCGCCTCCGCTGAGTTTATCCACAAGAGAAGAATATTCTCCGGCAGAACCGGCACCGTTTATCTGTATCTCAACGCCGTCCGGATTTACACAGGGAATAAACGCAATTCCTCTCCTGTTAAGAAGTGATGCGGGATTTATTCCATAGATGTTTTCTCCGTTTTTAATATGCATACATAATTCATCCGAAAATTTAAGCAGAATAAGACTTGTTATCCATTCCATTCCGTGAAATGCGGCGGTAAGCAGTACAGTTTTCTTCCTGTTTCCTATCGTCAGCATATCTATAGGACGGGAACAAAGACTTTCGCCTATAGTTTCTCTTGAAATGAACGGATATCTCAGCAACAGACTGCCGATTATTGTTTCACGCTGTTTTTTATCGCATGGCTTGCAAAAAAGGCTGTTTATGTTCATCATGTTCCTCCTGATATCGTTTTTACTATAATGTTATGTAAGCCCGCTGAAATATATGTGAATTTGACCGTTGACAGAAACCATTATTTCCCTTATTATATAAAATAGTTTATTGTGTGCATTACGGAGAGGTGTTGTAAATGAACAGTGATACCGACGGCGGTATTCTGAACCGGATATTATCAGCAGATATGCAGTCTGCGGCAGTAAAACTGTTTTTTATTGCTTTGTTTTTTTTATTGTGCCTTATAGGGGCAAGGTGTCTCGGGGCTGTGAACGGTTCTTCTGTAAATGAACTTAAAAAGCGGGCGGAGCATGGGGATAAAAAGGCTCAGAAGGCTCTTGGAATGGCGGAAAATGAAGAAAAGATAACTGTACGTTGTATGAGCGGGATATTTTTTAATTTTGCTTTCGGGACAATGCTTTCATCAGTTTCGCTGACTTCGCTTTTTTCAGACATGATAAAAAACAGTGTGCCGGAGGAAGCTTTTCTTCCGCTGAGCGCAGGTATAATGTTCTGCTCCGTTATGGTCAGCGCTTTTTTAATGTATACATTAGCCGTTCTTTTCGGTGAAAGATCAGGCGAGAGAAGGGGCGAAGAGCTGTTAATGAAAAATATAGCTCTTTATGAAGGCATTACTGCATTGTTTTTACCCTTTGCGGCACTTGCCGACCTTGTTTCTTATATTATTCTCGGGATTTTCGGAAATCATACAAAAAAAGATCAGAATCAGCGCACAGAAGAGGAGATCCTGATGATGGTTGACGAAGGAGAGGAAAGCGGCGCTATTGAAGAGAATACAAAGGATATGATCGAAAATGTATTTGAATTTGATGACAAATGCGTTGACGAGATCATGACGCACAGAAAGGATGTAATTGCCGTTAAATTGGGGTCGCCGATAACAGAGGCGGCTCAGAAGGCTATTGAAAGCGGAAAATCCAGACTTCCTGTTTTTGGAGAGGATATTGACGATATAGAAGGAATACTGTATGTAAAGGATCTGCTGAGATATGTATGCACCGATATGCCGACGGAAACAGTCACAAAGGATATAATCAAGGAAGCTGTATTTGTACCCGAGTCAAAAAAATGCAGTGAAATGTTTGAATATATGACGGAGAGCAGGATACAGATAGCTGTTGTAGTTGATGAATTCGGAGGTACAGGAGGAATCATCACAATGGAGGATCTGCTCGAATCCATTGTGGGCAATATTCAGGACGAATACGACAATGAAGACGAGGATATAAAAAAGCTTGACGAAAGGAGCTTTACGGTTTCGGGGTCAACATCACTGGATGAGATAAGCAATCTTACTGGACTGAACTTCGAGGACGAGGAGGACGACACAATAGCGGGCATTATGCTTGACAGAATGGGTCACATCCCGAAAAGCGGGGAACATCCTTCCGTTGTGATAAACGGCACACGATTTACCGTTCAGGAGGTCGAGGACAGAAGGATATCCAAAGTTCTTGTGGTAAAGCCCAAATCAGATAAGAACACGGCTGACGAAACTCATTGACCAGTTTGCGTAACGCAGGGTTCGCTCTGTTTGGTCAAGGGTTGCTTTCTTGCCAGCATGGGGGACTAAATGTACAATGTTCAATGT
>DEHG01000047.1:12558-13077 GCA_002351795.1 Ruminococcaceae bacterium UBA2806
ATGTTCAATGTACAATGTACAATAATTGGCTAAAAAAGTGTTGACAAGATGGGGGAGATTATGGTACAATGTAAACTTGTAGGCGAGGAGTCTGCAATAAGATGTTTCGTCGTAATTAACAACAAAAAACCGTTCTAATCGGTGAAAATTACGTTGAAACTGTATAAAACGCTGTTTAACGGGTATGATCCGTATATCAGAGTATTTCGGCACCCGATAAACATATATTTTTTATCAGATAAGCAAGGAGGTGCGAATATTGCCAACGTTTAACCAGTTAGTTCGTAAGGGACGTGAGGTTTCCGAAAAGAAAGCTAAGGCTCCTGCACTGCTCAAGGGCTGGAACTCCAAAAAGAGAAGAGCAATTGATCAGAACTCTCCCCAGAAGAGAGGCGTATGCACAGCTGTAAAAACTGCTACACCTAAAAAGCCTAACTCAGCTATCAGAAAGATCGCCAGAGTAAGACTTTCAAACGGTATCGAGGTTACATCCTATATTCCCGGTATCGGTCACAACCT
>DEHG01000003.1:0-2549 GCA_002351795.1 Ruminococcaceae bacterium UBA2806
TCGATATATGCGGTGTTGCCTTACATATAATAATAAAAAAATATCACCGCCCCGAAGATAATAAGATTTGCAAAATAAACAAAAATATTCCTTAAACAATAAAAAATTCTAATATAATTATATAATGATATTACAAGTATGTCAATATCAGAAAATATAAAAGATATTCACTTATTCACAATATTAGTGTTTAATAATGTACTGATATAAAGCATCAGCGTAATTTTTTCAGTGAGCAGACAGCCTTTGTTTTTGCTTAGTCCTGCTTTCTTCTCAGAAAAAACAAATCACTTGACAAAAAGAAATACATAGAATACAATTAACCTGCTATGTAGATGGGTATATTATGCAGGAATTGAGGATCAATAGCTATGGGTATGTTAACTATTTCGGATATTATACTGCTAAAGCAAGAACTTGGCGAAAAATACAGAACTGTTTTGCATTATCACGATGTTTGCCCAAAGCCGTTTTTTTCATTGGAGCTAACCGGAAAAGAAATACAAAGCGACATAATCATGTTCCTGAAAAAGAGAGGCTGTACCCCTCGTTTTTCAGATGACGGATCACAATTCACGGTAGAAAGAGGAATTTGATGTTAAGGCAATACCGCAAAGGAGAAAATAATATGAAATCAATTCTTATCAAGGATACTACAAGGGAAGAAAGAGAAAAGATCGTTCATCAGGCGCTTTACGGTGACTGCGGTTCGGAATGTGAATTCTGCTCCGGCTGTGATAATATCGGCGGAGGAAGCATCGACAGTATTTATCAGCCCTATATTGACGGACTGAAAGAGATAAGTGAGATCAATGCTGAGTATCGCGCGCCGTTTATCCGATAATCATATCCTATTACAGAATATAGCTTTTTCCGATAACAGAAATAAAAAAACTGATTGACAAATTAAAAATAATATGCGATAATCTGAATGTATTAAACCTATTAATCAGATAGGTGAATATGTAATTTTGGGGGAGAATCAAAAAATGATCATTATGTCAGTAAAACGATGTTGATGCTGTGATTTTCGGATATATCGTTTTTAGGGAGTAATAATAAATGAAAACATATAAAAAGATCACAGACCTTATCGGCAGGACACC
Organism: Ruminococcaceae bacterium UBA2806; assembly: GCA_002351795.1. GTDB lineage: Bacteria > Bacillota > Clostridia > Oscillospirales > Acutalibacteraceae > UBA1213. The sequence continues at coordinate 1,107 of DEHG01000003.1, forward strand.
GCTGCTTGAATTTGAAACGATAAGCAAAAAAACAGGTGCGCTTGTCCTGGGAAAGCTTGAATATTTCAATCCTGCCGGGAGCGTTAAGGACAGGATAGCAAAGGCTATGATAGATGATGCCGAGGAAAAGGGTATATTGAAACCCGATTCTGTCATAATTGAACCGACAAGCGGAAATACCGGAATAGGTCTTGCAGCCGTCGCAGCCGCAAGAGGTTATCAGGTCATTCTGACAATGCCCGAAACAATGAGCATAGAAAGAAGAAATCTGCTTAAAGCCTACGGCGCGAAGGTAGTGCTTACAGAAGGAGTAAAGGGCATGAAGGGCGCTATTGAAAAAGCGCAGGAGCTTGCAGCGGCAAATCCCCACAGCTTTATTCCCAGTCAGTTTACAAACGGCGCTAACCCCAAGGCGCACTATGATACGACCGGACCGGAAATATGGGAAGATACCGACGGAAGAGTCGATATCTTCGTTGCCGGTGTGGGAACAGGCGGAACGGTTTCGGGTGTCGGTGAATATCTGAAAAACAGAAATCCGAATGTTCAGATCGTTGCAGTTGAGCCTGCCGGCTCGCCGGTGCTTTCAGGAGAAAAGCCCGGTCCGCATAAGATACAGGGTATCGGCGCAGGCTTTGTTCCCGATACGCTGAATACAGATGTATATGATGAAGTGATAAAGGTAACTAATGAGGATGCCTTTGCCACAGGCAGAGAGCTTGCCAAAAAGGAGGGTCTGCTTGTTGGCATATCCTCAGGCGCAGCCGTATGGGCAGCGTCTGAGATCGCCAAGCGTCCCGGTAATAAAGGAAAGATAATTGTAGCAATACTGCCGGATACGGGAGAAAGGTATCTGTCTACACCAATGTTTATAGGATAAAATAACAGGAGAGGATCAGAATGAGAAACTACAGCAAAGCACAGTTCGTCAATACTGTTTCAGCCGGAAGCATTTCCGGTCGCTTTGCTGTGCCTTTTTGCTGCTGTATGTGTTGTTGTGACACAGGCGGCTTGATAAGGCATTATGATCTGTTATGAAAGGGTTTTCTGCCATAGCCGTCTGTCTGCTCTGATGCAGTACAGGCGGCATTTTTTTGTCTGGAAGGAGAGAAATAATATGATCGCAGCACAGGAAAGCATTACCGCAAAGCTTTGCTCCTTTGCCCGTGCTTATCATTCAAATACAGGGCGAAAAAAGATATTCGACGATTACCTTGCATACGACCTTATGGGCAAGGAGGAATTTGAGGAAATAGGTCAGCTTATACAGAATGATTTTGAGCCTGCCGGAAGTTTTGAGGATCAGGGCATTGAAACAGATCGTATCACTGCAAAGCTGAACAGATATATTGCCCCTATACCGCTTTCGCGCATCGCATTTGCCGAACAAAGGCTCGTTGAATTTGCTGAGAAATATGATAAATGTCAGTATGTTATCTGCGG
>DEHG01000003.1:2670-5983 GCA_002351795.1 Ruminococcaceae bacterium UBA2806
GGCAGATACAAGCGTGAAAGAATAAGGGAGCTTGAATGGAACATACCGCAGGGACTTACCTTTGTCCCGATAGATTTTTCAAGGGACGATATGACGAAGGTACTGCCCGAAGCCGGTTATGATCCCGATATTCCAACATTTTTTGCGATTCTCGGCGTTTCCTATTACCTTACCCTGCCGGTTTTTGAGCAGACAATAAAAAAGATAAGTCAGCTGTGCCGTGCGGAGGTAAAGGTAGTATTCGACTATCCTGACGAAACGACGCTCAGGACAAAAAGCGCTGAAAGAGTGCATACCCTTGCTGAGATCACCGAAAGGCTCGGAGAAAAAATGCTGCATGGCTATTCATATTCGGAGATCAGTACCGTGCTTGACAGATACGGCTTTGAAATAGAGGATCACGAAACGCCCCAGATGATACAGCAGCATTATTTTGAGGACAGGGACGACGGAATCAGGGCATTTGAAAATATACATTTTATGCTTGCATATAAGGAGAAAGAGGAAATGAAAAATTATATTTTTACATCAGAATCGGTTACAAAAGGACATCCGGATAAGGTATGCGATATGATATCGGATGCGATCCTTGACGCATATATAAAACAGGATAAAAATTCCCGTGTGGCTGTTGAAACAGTGGTCAAGAACAACAATGTCGTGCTTGCCGGGGAGGTTTCCTCCTCTGCCGATGTCGATATTGAAAGGACGGTCAGGGATACAATAAACAATATCGGATATGATCGTCCGGAGCTTGGCTTTGACGGTCATACTGTAAAGATAATACAGCTCATTGATAAGCAGTCGCCTGATATAGCTCAAGGAGTAGACGATGCTCTTGAGCACAGGGGAGAAAACAAACAGGATATCGGTGCAGGAGATCAGGGAATGGTGTTCGGCTATGCCGTCAATGAAACTGAGGAGCTTATGCCTGCCGCTATTTCTCTTGCGCATAAGCTGTCAAGAAGGCTGACAGAGGTAAGAGAAAACGGCACTCTTCCATATCTCAGACCTGACGGGAAAACTCAGGTTTCCGTAAAATATGAAAACGGCAGACCTGTAGGGTTAGATACGGTTCTGATCTCCACACAGCATGATCCGCAGATCTCACAGGAGCAGATCAGGAATGACCTGATAAAATATGTTATCCGTCCTGCGCTTACTGCAAAATGGATAAATGATGATTACAAAGTACTTATAAACCCGACCGGACGGTTTGTTATCGGAGGTCCTGTGGGTGACAGCGGACTTACCGGAAGAAAAATAATTGTTGATACCTACGGAGGCGCGGCATCTCACGGAGGAGGAGCTTTTTCCGGCAAGGATCCGACCAAGGTTGACCGCAGCGCAGCCTATGCAGCAAGATATATTGCAAAAAACATCGTTTCAGCAGGTCTTGCAGAAAAGGCTGAAATACAGATAGCGTATGCGATAGGTGTTGCTCATCCTGTATCGGTGCTTGTCAATACCTTTGGCACAGGAAAGGTGTCGGATGATCTTATCAGAAGAGCGGTGGAAAATACTGTCGATCTCAGACCGTCAGGCATAATCAGAAGATTTGATCTGCAAAGACCGATATATGCACAGACTGCATCTTATGGTCATTTCGGCAGAACAGATGTAAAGCTGCCGTGGGAGAAAACGGATCTTGCGCTCGATTTGAAAAGATATATTGAATATCATACAAGGGAGGCAGTCTGATGGAACTTATAAAGAGCTTTTCGGTAGACCATACGCGCATCGTGCCCGGAATTTTTACGAGCCGGGTCGATCATCTGGGCAGCTATTCTGTCACGACCTATGATATCAGGCTGAAAAAACCTAACCGGGAGCCTGTTATTGGTACTGCGGCTATGCATTCGCTTGAGCATATAATTGCGACATGGCTGCGAAATAATGAATACTGGAAGGACGAGGTCATTTACTGGGGACCCATGGGCTGTCTTACGGGCTTTTATCTGATCCTCAAGGGCGGCAGGGAACCGCTGGAGATATATGATCTTATTCTGGGAGCATTCAGGTCTGTGGAAAACGTGCAGAAGGTGCCCGGCACCTCTCCGGAAAACTGCGGATATTACCGGATGCACGATCTTGAAATGGCAAAATGGTATGCAAATGAGTTTGTGGCTTATCTTGAAGCAAATGCAGAAAACAATGATATTTTTGAATATCCTGCAACAGAACGCCTTGTGACGGATAACGGAAAATTTTTCTACGATTCATGATCCAGCTATAAAATAATAAAAACAGGGAAACCATTAAGAGAAGGCATTGCCCCTCTATTGGTTTCCCTGTTTTCTTAACTGTTGGATCAATTCAATGCTGCAAATCCGTTTTCAAGATCTGCAATGATATCGTCAATATGCTCTGTACCTATTGACAGACGAATGGTATTCTCAAATATTCCCTGATCCTCAAGCTCCGAAGCCGAAAGCTGAGAATGTGTTGTTGATGCCGGATGAATGACAAGACTCTTTACATCCGCAACATTTGCAAGAAGAGAGAATATTTTCAGTCCGTCGATAAACTTCCATGCTTCCTCTCTGCCGCCTTTGATATTGAATGTAAATATCGAACCTCCGCCATTGGGGAAATATTTTTTATAAAGCTCATGATCCGGATGATCTGGAAGCGACGGATGATTGACTTTTTCAACAAGCGGATGTTTGCTGAGGTATTCAACAACCTTTTTGGTATTTTCAGCATGACGTTCAAGACGAAGTGAAAGCGTTTCTACTCCCTGAAGGAGAAGGAATGCATTGAACGGAGAAATTGCTGCACCTGTATCACGCAGAAGTATCGCTCTTATATATGTCACAAATGCTGCCGGGCCTACTGCGTCATAGAAGGAAACTCCGTGATAGCTCGGATTCGGGTCTGCGATGCCCGGGTATTTTCCGCTTGCTTTCCAGTCAAACTTGCCGGATTCAACTATGATACCGCCGAGAGTCGTTCCGTGACCGCCGATAAATTTTGTAGCGGAATGAACAACTATATCTGCGCCATGCTCAATGGGTCTGATAAGATAGGGTGTTCCGAAGGTGTTGTCAACAACTACAGGCAGTCCATGTCTGTGGGCGATCTCTGCAATTGCGTCAATATCGGGAATGTCACTGTTGGGATTGCCGAGAGTTTCAAGATATATTGCCCTCGTATTATCCTGAATAGCCTGTTCAATCTCTTTAAGATCATGTGCATCAACAAATGTCGTTGTTATGCCATACTGCGGAAGTGTATGAGACAGCAGATTATAGCTGCCGCCGTATATTGTTTTCTGTGCGACGATATGACCGCCGTTTGCTGCAAGTGCTTC
>DEHG01000144.1:0-12932 GCA_002351795.1 Ruminococcaceae bacterium UBA2806
TATCAGTGTCGGTTATCGAGCTTACCGAGTCGCACCAGATATCTATGACCTTTGAAAGACCGTTATCTCCTGCGCTGATATTTGCGCTGACACTCTGAGTCATGCGTGAATCTGAAATAAGGCGGCAGAAGCTTTCATTTTTGCAGCCTGTTTCAAGATCATATTCTGTGGAATATGCGTCGTCTATAACGGAAATATCTTTGTCTTCATATGCAAAAACTGTTGCGGAAAGTCTTGCATCAAGTGTGACAAGAGTGCTGCTTTCATCATATTCGGATTTCAGGGAAACATCATAGCTCATAACGTCTACGCATATATCATTCTTTGTATTTTCATTTATTCCGTGAACGTCTATTATCTGACTGAGAGGAATGTGGAAGCTCATGATATCCTGACTTCCGCTTTCAATATCGGTTATATAAAGTATTTTAAGGATAACCTCGCCTTTCAGCATAAGCTTGTCATCTATTGCTCTGCAATCGTCGGTTATGACATTCAGTTCACTTCTGAGTATGCTTTCTGGGGAAGCCTTTCCCTTGCCGATATCAAGCACCTCGCTGACAGAAAACTGCTGCTGTGAACAGCCCTTGAGAACGCTTACAGTTTCATGATGGAGTCTTTGCTGTATATCGCTGCCCTCAATGGAGGTGCAGTATTCCTTCGGGCTGCACCTGAACACAGAAGCCATAACGGAAAATGCGCCGTGTATATCAAGCTTTCTTGGACTTACGGCTCTGCAGTTGAGATATTCTGTTCTCAGCCTTACCCTGCAAACGCTTTCCGCATCGGCATTTTTAAGTGTAAACGAACATGAGAACGGACTTGTATGTTCACAAAGACGTATGGCTTGTTTTTTGCTGTCAAGGTAGTATATTCTTATTGTTACATTTCCGTCTACATCAAGGCGGTCGCCAGTAATATTTTTTGATGTAATGCCCGGACAGATACGGCATTTGAGTATCCTTTCAACATCCGGACAATAATCCGGCAGACTGAGATCGAGATCAACGGGCTGTTCGCTTGCGCCCTCGAAAATCTTTTCGCAGATATCACATTTTTCCTTTTGAAGCTTATATTCCATCTGTTATTCCTCCTGACCATATTTTCGTTCTATCAATCTATATGAATTAATGTCCGGCAATATGACTTTGAGTTCAGACGGGATAAATGAGTTTTAAGTATTATGTGTTATTATTGTTTTCCGCTGTCGGCTAAAAAATTTATGTTTTAATTATTTACAGTATTGTAAATCAGAGGATAATTAATTATAATAAAATAATAGTATTCAGATTCTGAACATTAAGCAGATAAGACAGTGAAAATTATGAAATATACAGTAAAGCTTTTCAGTACAAAAACCGAGGAAACGTATCTGTTTTTCAGAGATTTGCAAAAAGCTGAAACGAGGAGGCTGAAAGAATGTACCGCATACTTATGGTCGAGGATGATAAAAATATACAATCGCTTGTAAAAAACTATTTTACCAAAAAAGAAAAAGACACCTTTCAAATAGATATAGCATCAAACGGACAGACAGGGCTTGAAATGGCATATGACGAGGCATATGATCTATTGCTGCTTGATGTAATGCTTCCGGAGCTTGACGGTTTTGAAATATGCAGGGAGGTCAGAAAGAACAGCGATGTACCTATAATGTTCATTACCGCCCGCACAGATGAGTCCGATATACTTAACGGCTATGCGCTGGGGTGTGATGATTATGTTGTAAAGCCCTTCCCGCTGCCGGTCTTGTATGAAAAGGCCAAAGCTCTTATCAATCGTTCAAAGGGGCTTGTTCGTTCCAAGGTTTTCAGCGCCGGAGGACTGTCGCTTAATCCGAATAACGGAATAGTTATCTGCAACGGTCAGGAGGTCAGGCTTACAGCAAGGGAATATTCTATTCTTAAAGTACTTATTGAAAACAAGGGAAGAGTAATAAGCCGGGATCAGCTTTTAGATATGGTATGGGGTTATTGCAGCGGAACGGATGAAAGAGTGCTTGATACCCATATGAAAAATCTTCGCAAAGCTCTCGGAATAAACGGAAAGCAGATAAAAACCGTTATACGGCGTGGTTATAAACTGGATGAAAGCTTATAATATCTTCAAAAAAGGAAAGACGGTGAGGTATGGAAAAGAAGCTTATTAAAGAAAGAAATACCCTGCTGATCAGAATAATGCTGATACTATTTGCAGTATGGCTTTTTGTATCTGTAACATATTGCGCTGTACGTCTTTATAATGAAGAAAGCAGCGTAAAGGACAGGGAAATATCCAATCTTACAAATGCTCACAAACAGCTTTCTATCGGAACACAGGGTCCTGATGAAATGGAGTATTTTATCATGAACAATTCTGCCCTGATAAATTTTAAGGATTCATTTTCGGATGGTTTTGACAGTCAGATGATAGTAAGGGACAGAGACAGCGATAAGATAATAGCAGACACATCTGATAAAATTACTGTTCTTTTCGGTTTTGAAACACAGGACGGACTTACGGGAATGAGATACGGTGTTATAAGTCATAAGAGATTTACAGAGCTGCTGAGTGATGAACAATATAAGCTGATAAAAAAATGGCTGGAGACCAAAAACGATAACGGCAGATATTATGAAGCAGTTTGTACAAAAGCTCATGTATACAACGATGAATATATCCCGCTTGAAATTCAGATCGTTCTTACAGACGGAGGCGAAATATGGCTGTCACATGATAAAATGGTTGAAACGATAAAGATCAGAGATACAATGCCTGATATGGATATTTTTACAAGCATTGATGTACAGCGTAATATTATACCGAAGGAATTTATTCTCAGCAACGAGTATAATGAAGATATAATCAGCGGTCTGACGGATGAACAGATGGAACAGAATGTCATAATGATACCTACGGGCTTATTCAAATATACATTCTATTCAAGTGATTATATGTTTCTTAATGTTCTGACATTCAGCGATGATGAATCAAAGCGGTATGTTGCAAATGATAATTTTTTTATGATACAGTATGCAAAAAGGATTGACCTCCTTGAAAACTGCATGAAAGATCTTATCATTGGTACAGCGGTATTGTTTGCGTTCTTTTTCATCATAGGGGTGATACTTTACTTCATGATATGGAAGATGGTAAAGGCGCAGATGATACAGGAGAGAAAGCGGGCGGATCTGACAAATGCTCTGGCGCATGATATAAAAACGCCGCTTTTTGTTATAAGCGGATATGCCTATAGTCTGAAAGAGGATATCGACAGCAGCGAGCGTGAGATCTATATTGACAAAATAATCGAGCAGACAGATGAAATAAACGGTCTTGTTCATAATATGCTTAGTCTGAGCAAGCTTGATTCATATGCGATGAAGCTGAACAAAACAGAATTTGATCTTAATGATATGACAGATACAATAGTAAATGACAGGGGAAAGCTCCCCGATGGAAAAACTATTGTTTACAGTCACAGCGGGGATAACACCATAAACGCCGACAAGGAGCTTATAAAATCAGCTCTTCAGAACCTGATCGACAATGCGCTCAAGTATTCTCCGAATGACAGTGAGATCATTATAAGCCTTAAAGATAAAACCATATCTATAGCCAATCCCGGCGAGCAGATGAGCAGATCGGAGCTTAAAAAGCTCTGGCAGCCCTATGTACGGGGCGATAAAAGCCGCAGCAAAAGCGGAAATGGTCTGGGACTGTCAATAGTCAAGTCGATACTTGATCTTCATGGCGCTGAATATGATCTGACAATGAAAAATAATATTTTTGAAATTACTCTCAGTTTCAGCTGAATATTCAGGACAAGAGAAAGTGCAGTGTATTCGCTGTCGGGTAGTTTTTACAGCTTGATTTTCCGGAAATTTTTTTATAGATGCTTGGAAAGGTTTTCAGAGGTTGACTTGACAGATGATTAACGCTTGAAAGGATAATAAAAATGGAATGGAATTTGTTGTTTTTTTTCAATAGTATATTGCTTGGAGTAGGGCTTGCGATGGATTCATTTTCGGTATCCCTTGCTAACGGTCTTAACGAGCCGAAAATGAGAAAAAAGAAAATGCTTGGAATTTCGGGAACATTTGGCTTTTTCCAGGGACTTATGCCGATGATAGGATGGGTATGCGTACATACGATAATACAGTATTTCAAAGTGTTTGAAAAATTCATACCATGGATAGCGCTTTTGCTTCTGCTGTTTATCGGCGGAAAGATGCTTATTGAAGGAATACTGAATAAGGAGGATGACGAAAAAATAACACGACTTGGCATAGGCGCATTATTAGTGCAGGGAATAGCGACATCTATAGATGCACTTTCAGTTGGTTTTACGATTGCTGAATACGGTATTTTAATGGCTCTGACAGCTTCGTTTATCATTGCTGTCGTTACATTTGCAATAAGCTTTGCCGGTCTTGAGATAGGTAAAAAGTTTGGTATGAAATTTGCAAACAAGGCTACTATTTTAGGCGGTCTGATACTTATTGGCATCGGTATTGAAATTTTTGTTACAGGAATTTTTTAAAATAATAAAAAAGCGGCGGTCACTCAAAAAGCGACTGCCGCACTGTTTTTATTCATTGTTTACAGGTTCATCTTCCGTTGTATCATTATTTTCTGTTTCTTCATCTGATGTATCGTTATTGACAGGTTCGGTATTTGTCGGCTCAATATAAAGCACCCCAAGCTCAGCAAGTCTTTCTTTGTTGGAAAGCTTGCTCTTTTCATTGAAGTACATATCAAGCTTGTCAGCATCAATTGTGTAAAGCAAGTTGAATTGCTTTTCATAATCTGCTTTCTTCACGTCTTCATCATCGATCTTATACGAAACAGCGGTTTTGTCATCAGAATATGTATATTTGGTGACAGTGCTGAAGGTTTTGATCTTCTCCGATAAATTTGTGCCTTCCATCATATACAAAGTGTTTGTGAGATCATTCTGTGTTCCTTTTTCATTTGCCTCGAACAATGAATCTGTTTCTGTGATATATACAGTATTGTCTGTCTCGGAATATTTGAAACTTATGCTCTTTCCGCCGATATCGTCAACGAGGTTCGCCTTGATAAGCGGTTTTACCTTTCCGTCCTCGATAGTGAGCAGATATGACGGATGATGAGAATAATAATATTCTTCATTACTGTTTTCTGTGGTTTCGTTTTCGTAATCCGGATACTGATGCTCGGTGTCAAAGAACATCTCAAATATGCCATCGCCGTTGTAATCGAAAATTGCCTGATTGCGGACGATAAGGGTCTTGTTTTTGATCTTCTTGCCATTGTATTCATATGCCGCCCATGCACGGGAATCAATATATTTCTGGTAAATTGCGGCAGCGTCCTTATATTCCTGAGTTGTTCTGATATTCTTGACAGACGCAGGCTTATTGGGCGTGAATCCGAGAGCTTTCAATGTATTGTTAGTATCACTTACGATTTTTTCAGGATCATCGCTGTTATACAGACTCAGGTGCTGGGAATTATCCCCGCCCGATCTGACGTCGGAAACAACGACAATGTTCTTTCCGTCAAAATACATCATATCCTTGCCGCCTGACATGACATAAGTACCGTCTGATGTCGTGCAGTATTCAATAAAAGGATTGTCCTCGTCTTCGTAATTGACATTACCCGAGTAAACGGATACAGCCTGACCGTCGATAAAGCTGTAGATCTCCTGAGTGTCTGCAACATCCTTGCCCTTGCTGTCATAGGCGCACAGCATTTCGTCAATGCCGTCCTTGTTCATATCAAAAAGACGGACAACAGAAACACCCTTTATGTATCCTCTGAGGAATGATCTGTCGTTTATTATTTCAGGGCTACCGTGTTCACTGATAATATCACGGATAATTATACCGTATGCCTCATATACTACTGATTTATCAGGCTTTGCAGATACAGGCTTTTTTGAGGTCTGAGATACTGTACTTCTTTGTGACGGCTCGGGAACAGAAACGATATCGCTTTCCTCAGTTGAAATTGTACGGTCTCTTGAGCTTTCTTCTGTCTGATCTCCGTCATTTCCTGCACAGCCTGTTACAGATACCGCAAGAATTGCAGCAAGAATAACTAATGCTATTTTTTTCATGTTTAATTTCCTCCGTATTCAGATTTCCTGAAAAACAGGATATTTTTATAAAATGCTATGCCGGTAAGCGGCAGTTATTGTTTGTCATTTTACGTCAATATATGACATTTACTTTTCTATTATATAAAGAAGTGCAGGAAATGTCAATTATTTAATGGCGGATTTAAATAAAAAACTTGACTTGATGGGATAGTTATATTATAATATATGATGGTTTGCTTTATTGATTGCGGGATAACCGCCCGGGACGCAGCAGTGAGCCGCCTCAGCTGTATGCTGCTGGCTGTAAGCTGGAACGTTGGACGCCTTAAAGCAGACTGCGGAAAGACCGCAAGGAAAATAAAGGAGCAGGAAAGCTCAGTTCGGAGGAAAATAAAATGGCACTTAAATCATCAAACAAGGTTGAAACAAACCGCTATGAACTCGTTGTTGAGATCGACGGCGAAACTTTTATGAAGGCAGTTGATGCTGTATATAAAAGAGAAGTCAAGAAGATCAATATCCCCGGTTTCAGAAAGGGTAAGGCACCGAGAAGACTTATCGAAAAGGAATACGGAGAGGGCGTGTTCTATGAGGATGCAATCAAGAATCTTTATCCCGCAGCAATTGTTGCTGCTGCAGATGAAGCAGGTCTTAAAATGATCAAGGATAAGGTTGACCTTGATATCGAAGAAGCAGGCAAGGACGGTCTTGTATTCAAGGCAGTTATCACAGTTGAGCCTGAGGTTTCTATAGACGGTTATAAGGGTCTTGAGTATGAGCCGGTATCTCTCGAAGTAACAGATGAGGATGTTGAAGAGGAAATAAAGAAGGTTCAGAAGAGAAACAGCCGTCTTGTTTCCGTTGAGGATCAGGCTGCTGAAAATGAAGATATCGCTGTTATCGACTTCAAGGGTCTGCTTGACGGTGAAGCATTTGAGGGCGGTACAGCAGAAAACTACAGCCTTACACTCGGCAGCGGTGCATTTATCCCCGGCTTTGAGGATCAGGTTATCGGTCATAAGGCAGGCGAGGAATTTACAATTGATGTAACATTCCCCGAGGATTATCAGGCAGAGGAACTCAAGGGCAAGGCAGTACAGTTTGAGATCAAGCTCCATGAGGTTAAAAAGCATGAGCTTCCCGAGGTTGACGATGAATTTGTAAAGGATGTCAGCGAGTTCGATACAGTTGACGAATATAAGGCAGATCTCAGAACAAAGCTCGAAGAAAACAGAAAGGGCGAGGCTGAGAACAGCAAGGAAAGCCAGCTTTCAGAAAAGCTTATTGAGCTTATAGAGGCTGAGATACCCGAAGCAATGTATGAAAACCAGCTCGACAGCATCGTTGATGAGTTTGAGATGAACCTGCGTTCACAGGGTCTTGACCTTAATACATATATGCAGTATACAGGTCTTACAGAGGATAAGCTCCGTGATACATACCGCAGCAGAGCAGAAGCACAGGTTAAACTCAGACTTGCACTCAGAAAGATCGCTGAGCTTGAGAATATGAAACCTTCCGAAGAGGATATCGAGGCTAAGTATAATGAGCTTGCAGAAACATATAAGGTAGATGTTGCAAGGATCAAGGCAGTATTCGGCCCGAATGAAGTAGGCGGCGATATCGAAACTGAGAGAGCTATGAAGTTTGTGAAGGAAAATGCTGTAGAAAAGGCAGCAGAATAAGCTTTGACTGTAACGGCAGGCTGCGTGAGGAAGATATTCCTTATGCAGTCATGCATTTAAGAATGATCAGGTGAATAAACCTTTGTAATAAGGGCAATCATTAGCTTATAGCAGAATTTCGCAATATGGAAACGGAGGTAATCGTTATGGCATTGGTGCCTTATGTTGTAGAACAGACTAACAGAGGAGAACGTTCTTACGATATATATTCAAGACTTCTCAATGACAGAATAATAATGCTTACTGAGGAAGTAAATAATGTAACGGCAAGTCTTATCGTTGCACAGCTTCTTTATCTTGAGGGACAGGATTCATCAAAGGATATCAGTCTTTATATCAACAGTCCCGGCGGAAGTGTTACCGACGGTATGGCTATCTATGACACAATGCAGTATATCAAGTGCGACGTATCCACAATATGCATGGGTATGGCCGCAAGCATGGGAGCTTTTCTTCTGGCAGCAGGTACAAAGGGCAAGAGATTTGCTCTTCCGAACAGTGATATCATGATCCATCAGCCCAGCGGCGGCGCACAGGGTCAGGCAACTGATATCATGATCCATGCAGATCATATCATTCAGACAAAGAAAAAGCTTAATACCATACTGTCTGAGAATACAGGACAGCCTTATGATGTTATCGCAAGAGATACTGAGCGTGATAATTTCATGACAGCTCAGCAGGCTCTTGAATATGGTCTGATAGATAAGGTAATTACTCAAAGATGATAGGAGCAGCGTAGATGCCTGATATGAATGACAAAAAAAGAAATATTACCTGTTCTTTCTGCGGTAAGCCGCAGGAGCTTGTCGGGAGACTTTTCCAGGGTTCCGGAGCTTTTATCTGTGACGAATGTGTATCACTTTGTTCATCACTGCTGAAAAATGAAGACTATGATGATTTTGATGAGGACTTTTTCCTTGATTTCAGCGAGCTTCCAAAGCCCATGGAGATCAAAAGACTGCTTGATGAATATGTCATAGGGCAGGATGAAGCAAAGATAGCTCTTGCTGTATCCGTATATAATCACTATAAAAGGATAAATTATAAGGGTGAAGATGATGTTGCCCTTAATAAGAGTAATATTCTTCTGCTTGGTCCTTCCGGTGTCGGAAAGACGCTTCTTGCCCAGACTCTTGCAAGGATACTTGACGTACCCTTTGCAATTGCCGATGCAACAACTCTTACAGAAGCAGGTTATGTCGGTGAGGATGTAGAGAATATCCTTCTCAGACTTATACAGGCTGCTGATTTTGATATTGCCAAGGCTGAAAAGGGCATAATATATGTGGACGAGATAGACAAGATCGCCCGCAAATCGGAAAATCCGTCCATTACCCGTGACGTAAGCGGTGAAGGCGTACAGCAGGCGCTTCTCAAGATACTTGAGGGTACGCTGTCAAATGTACCTCCTCAGGGCGGAAGAAAGCATCCGCAGCAGGAGTTCATTCAGATAGATACAACTAATATTCTGTTTATATGCGGCGGAGCCTTTGACGGACTTGAAAAGACTGTCGAAAAGCGCAGAGGTTCTTCTTCTTTCGGATTTAATGCCGAGATAAAAACAAAGAAGGAGCTTGATACAACAAGCTGGATGCAGGAAGTTATTCCCCAGGATCTGGTAAAATTCGGACTTATTCCCGAGCTTGTCGGACGTTTGCCTGTTCTTACTGCTCTTAACGGACTTGACGAAAAAGCGCTTGTCCGTATTCTTGAGGAACCTAAGGATTCTCTTGTAAAGCAGTATAAAAAGCTGTTTGAGATGGACGGCGTTGTTCTTGAGTTCGGTGAAAATGCTCTTCTTGAGATCGCTAAAAAGGCAATCGAGCGTCATACAGGAGCAAGAGGACTTCGCTCTATTATGGAGGAGCTGCTGAAGAACCTTATGTATGAATCTCCGTCAGATGAAACAATTTCCAAGATCATAATAACGGCAGATGCAGTAACAGGAAAAGGCGAGCCTGTTGTTGAACGTGGAAAAACAAAGAAAAAAGCCCAGAGAACATCTCAGAAGGCTGACAAGAAAAAAAGTTCAAAGCGTAATGCTATCTGAAAAAAGTGCTCACTTCTGCACAAGGAAGTGAGCGCTTTGTATAATATGAATTAATAGAAACTGTTTTTTTATATATCGTAGCGTTGTGCCGATGTCTGGTGAAAATTTCGTCGGCTTAATAAAAACAAGGTCATAATATAGTTGTTCTGAGCAGCAAAAGCAATGAAGAATATTTTAAAGCTTTCTTGCTTTGTCCGGAACGACATAAACAGGATAAGGAGGTCGGATATGAAGGAACGTATTGAAATATACTCAATATACATGCTGGATACTGAAGAGGGAAACAGACTGCTCAACAAAAATTTTCATGTAAAGCCGCAGATATGTATTTGTGATGATTTTACCCTGTATTTATGTCCAGATGGAAATGTTGAGTTTATCGCAGGAAATATAAAGCCTGATCTGAATGATTGGAAAAAGATCAGAAAGCTTTGCGCCGGAAAAAAGCATATTGCAGCTCTGACCTGTGACGGAAGAGTTTTTGCAGCCGGCGATAATACATACGGTCAGTGTGAGGTAAATAAATGGCAGGGGATTACCGATATTGAAACCGGAGACTACTGTACAATAGGCACAGCGTTCAGTGAAAAGATCCCTTTTGACAGAAAAAGAATTGCTGTAACCGGAAGCTTTTCCGTAAACGACAGGTCTGATAAAAAAACGCCGCAGGAAAATACAAAGAATACAGGCTATCGTATGCCCGGAGAAACAATTGAAAAATACGGCGGAATGGTTGATTTTACAAACAGGATCCTTGGAGGTTCCTGATGGGGGATAGGATGAAATACACTACTTTGCTTGTTGACGCTGATGAAACGCTTTTTGATTTCAGAAAGTGTGAAGCCAATGCTCTGAAAAATGCCCTGACATTTTACGGACTTGAATATAATGAGGATATCAACAAAAAGTTTACATCAATAAATTCTGCACTCTGGAGAAAATTTGAGATGAGCAGGATAACACGTTCCGAACTCAGGGTAAGACGATTCAGCGAGCTTATTGAAAAGTGCTTTGACGGCTTCACAGACGCTGAAAAGCTTGCGTTTAAATATATTGACGAGCTTTCATATCAGGCTATACTTATACCGGGCACTGCCGGGGCTGTAAAAAAGCTGTCTGAATTATATGATATTTATATTATTACAAACGGACTTACAAAGGTACAGAGAGGACGTTTTTCAAGAACAGAGTTCACCGGATATTTCAAAGATATATTTATTTCCGATGAAATTGGAATGAATAAACCGGATAAGAAATTCTTTGATTATGTGCTGTCAAAAATAGATGAGAAGGATAGATCAAAGATACTTGTGGTCGGTGACTCACTCACCTCCGATATGCAGGGCGGAAGAAATGCAGGACTTGATACCTGTCTGTTTGACCCATACGATAATGTTTCCATGCCGCACCCGCTATGCGATCATAAGATAAAGAGTCTTGCAGAGATAATTTCATTTGCATCGGAGGAAGAAAAGTGAAGTTTACAGTACCCGCAGAATATGACGGTATAAGCGTGAAGCAATTTCTGAGAAAACACTGCCTTGTATCAGCCCGTACTCTTGCAAAGCTAAAACGCACAGAAAACGGCATGACAGTCAACGGGAAAACTGTAAGGAGTATTGACATGCTTAACGGCGGGGAAGAGATCATTCTGACTTTTCCCGAAGATGATATTCATATCGAGGCAAGCCCGCTGCATACCGAGGTGGTTTATGAAGACAGTAATGTTATTATATTCGGAAAGCCTGCCGGAATGCCTGTACATCCTGTTCACGAGTACAGGACAAATACGCTTGCAAATTTTGCGGTTTACCATATGAAGCAAATGGGGGAAAGCTATTCATTCAGACCTGTAAGCCGGCTTGATAAGGATACGTCAGGACTTGTACTTTGTGCGAAGGACAGATATACAGCAGCATTTTTGCCGGAGCATAATGAAAAGATATATACAGCTCTATGTGAAGGGCGCATAGATGAAGCGGGGACAATAGATATGCCGCTCAGAATAAAGGAAGGTCATACTATACAGCGTGAGATCGGAGAGGGCGGTCAGCGGGCTGTGACACATTATAAGGCGTTGAAGCATTTTGATGATGACTATACTCTGCTTGAAATATGGCTTGAAACAGGGCGCACACATCAGATACGGGCGCATTTTTCCGGGACAGGACATCCGCTTGCGGGTGATGATATGTATGGAGGCAGCAGGGCGCATTTTAAAACACAGTGCCTTCACTGCTGTCAGATATCTTTTATCCAACCGGAAACAGGTAAAAAAATAACAGTTAAAAAAGAGATAGATTTTTTTGATGAATATAGCTGACAAAAAGCGGAGCCGATGCCAAAAATGCATCAGCTCCGTTTTTTATAAAGTATGTAATAATTAACCGTTCTTCTTTAAAGCTTCAATATCATAAAGCTTGCCTTCTTCATAAGTAAGTCCTTTGCCCTGTGGATACTGTTTCTTTTTGTCATTGAAAATAAGAACAGGATTCTCAATATCAGCGGGAAGCTTATATGAATATGTACCGTCTGATTCCTTTGTCATTGCAACGCCGGGCCATGCGCTGTTTTTGCTTTTGTCATCATTTTCGTTATATACATAAATGTATATTTCATCGCCCCATTTTTCAGGCTTTTTCATTTTAACGATTTTTTCTGCTGCGTTTGTTCCTGCTGCGGTAGAACCTGCAGCAGAAGCATCGGTTGATCCGACAGAAGCGGAGGATGTTACAGCTGAACTCTGAGAAGCTTCGCCCTCGGCGCTGTCGCTCTTTTTATTCATAGTAATGGCAACGATAACAACAATTGCTATAAGAAGTACAATTACAATAATGATAGGCAGCGCAAGACTTCCCTTTGCAGTTTTTGGTGTTGATATGACAGCAACGTTCTGACCTCTTATCTCCTTGCCGTCAAACTTCATCGGTTCACTCGGAGTATTCTGTACAGCGCTGAAATCATTGAACTGGTTTTCCTGCTGTTCGGAAATACTTCTGTCTTGTTCAATTCGCTTTTTAAGATCGTTTACATATGAAGCTTCATCAAAGCCGCCCTGAGCGGGTCTTTGCTGAGCAGGTCTTCTCTGTTGTGCAGCGGGTCTTTGCTGGGCGGGTCTCTGCTGGGC
>DEHG01000144.1:13138-13281 GCA_002351795.1 Ruminococcaceae bacterium UBA2806
TGAGCAGGCTGCTGCGGAGCGGGTTGCTGTGAGTCTGATGACCACTGTCTCTTTGCTCTCGGAGCAGAAGCTTCCTGCTGAGCAGGCTGCTGCGGAGCGGGCTGCTGAGCAGGTCTCTGCTGGGTAGGTCTCTGCTGTGCGGG
>DEHG01000065.1:0-1649 GCA_002351795.1 Ruminococcaceae bacterium UBA2806
CCAAAAGCGTGAAATGTTTAGGGTTATCGACAAAGAACCGAAGGGTGAAATGGTCAGATTAATACATAAGAACAAACCTTATGACTCATAAGTAATTGTTCTAAATGTTGATTATGATAAAATTCAGTATTATGACCATATATTATTAATATGATATTAGTATACATCGATGTAAAAGGATATAACGTATAAGACGTAGTGATATGTTTTTAAGGTTATTATCCGGATAAGACGAAGATGTATTCTGATATGAAGCTGTCTGATGTAACAGAAAGTTCTGTTATCAACATAGTGAAAAATAATTAATAGAAAGGAGAATAAATATGAGCAGCAAGTTATATTATACTGCAATGGAAATTGCGAAGCTGCTGGATGTATCACGCACAAAGGCATACGATATTTGCCGTGAGCTTAATGAGGAATTGGAAGAAGAAGGGTACATAGTAATTCCGGGAAAGCTTCCAAAGAAGTATCTCGAAGAAAGAATATATGGACTTGTGGGCTGACAGAAGGTATTCCGGGAGGTTCATATCTCCCGGAAACATATTGAAATAAGGAGGAAAGCAAAAATGACTATCAAGAAAAATAAAAATGGATTGTGGGACGTTCAGTTCTACTACAAAGATTATAGTGGACAAAATGTCAAGAAGCATAAGAGGAACTTTAAGACAAAAAAAGAAGCTAAGGAATGGGCAGAGCAGTTTATTTCACAGCAATCGTGTAATCTTGATATGGATTTTCAGTCGTTCTATCAGCTGTACAAAAATGATATGAAACAGCGTCTCAGGGATAACACGATCAATACCAAGAATTATATTGTCGAGATGAAGATACTGCCGTTTTTCGGCAGAAAAAGAATGTGTGATATAACAGCCGCAGATGTAAGACAGTGGCAGAATAAACTGATGCGGCAGAATTTCTCACAGACTTATCTTAAATCAATAAACAATCAGCTGAGTGCGATCTTCAATTATGCTGTAAGATATTACGATCTGCCGAAAAATCCATGTACACAGGCAGGTTCAATAGGGAAGAGGGATGCAAAGGAAATGCAGTTCTGGACACAGGAAGAATTTGAGATATTTATTGAGGCAGTCAGAGATAAGCCGCTTTCATATTATGCTTTTATGACGATGTATTGGACAGGGGTAAGATTAGGTGAACTTCTTGCACTGACACCGGGAGATTTTGACATGGAAAACAAAACGCTGAGCATAACAAAATCTTATCAGCGCATTGCGGGAAAGGATGTTATTACCGAACCCAAAACGCCTAAGGGTAAGAGAGTAATAACTCTGCCGGATTTTCTTGTTTCGGAATTGACTGAGTACATAGGGAAGCTTTACGGCATCATGAAAGATGGCAGATTGTTCGGAGTCACAAAATCATATCTTGAAAAAGAGATGCAAAGAGGTGTAAAAAAGTCGGGTGTAAAGAAAATACGTCTGCATGATATCCGCCACAGTCATGCGTCTCTGCTCATATCAAAGCTTGGCGCACAGCCGAAGTTAGTAGCCGACAGACTTGGACATGAAAAGATACAGACAACGCTTTCAATTTATTCACATCTGTATCCGGATCAGGCAAGGTCGCTGGCGGATAAGCTTGATGAACTGTTTGAAAGTGAAGATGGTGAAAAAGATGCCGGG
>DEHG01000065.1:1809-5283 GCA_002351795.1 Ruminococcaceae bacterium UBA2806
AGCTGTATATATTCCAACATAGTTGTTGTGGGTACGAAAGAAAATATCCGGCGCATTGTTGATACAGCACAGGAAATGCAGAATACGATGAAGGAGCTTGCCGGGCTGATACAGTCCGGCGAGTTTGTTTTGTCCGATGAAAGCTATAGGGAATTGAAGGGAGATTATCTTGCTTTTGTTCTTGCAATGTCTGATATACTTGACGGGGCAGCATACCTGTTTGACAAAAAGCAAGAGAATTGCGAAGAGAAAAATGAAAAAATAGAGGAATACAGACGTTTATTGAATCTACAGGATAATTAATAATAAAGCGTAGAAAATCCGGATACGCCGGCACGTATCCGGAGGATCTATCATCAGATTTATTTTTTTGAGTGAAAAATAGTGCAGTTTATGCTTGATTGAATATGTTTTTGCTTTTTGTATCAGATTATACTTTGACACAAACTGATTGTATAAAAGTTTTTGTGTGTTTATAGAAAAATAAACATTTTTATACAAACTATTGATTTTTAAGAGAATTTGATATATAATTCTAACTATAAACGTGAGGTTTACTATATTTGTAGTAAATTATCGCAAAAATTTTAATAATTGAGGAGGTATGAATATGAAGGTAAAAAAATTTTTCACAAATATTTTAAGTTTTATTACAGCAGCAACACTTTTATTAGGATGCGGGATATGTTTTGCGCCGGTTGGTGAGGATAATGCAGTTGAAGTACAAGCGGTTTCTGCCGATTATTATGTCAGAACGAGGGTTAATAAATCTTATTTATTTGGTTACAATCAAAACAATAATTGGGTTGTATCTATCAGAATACCTGAGCTTTTACTCACAAGTACGGACGCTAAAAATGTCAATAAAGAAATCAGAAATAATTTTGATGAACTTGTAAATTATTGCGATAATTCCTCACCCACAAGTCCTCCTGATTTATTTGAAATTGACTATGAGTGTTTTATTAATGGGGATATTCTCAGTCTTGTTATAAATCAGGACTTCATGTCAAATAGCTTTGTACAATACTATACATACAATTTCAATGTCAAGACCGGTAAAAGAGTTTACAATTCATATATTTTGAACTACCTTGGAGTAAGTCCGGAAACGGCAAGGGCTGAGATCATAAACGCTGTCTGTACCGATGATTGTTATTATTTCCCAGACAGTAACGCTTTCATCAGAAGTCAGATAGAAGACAGCATGCAAAAGAGCCTTACCAATACTAATCTGAATCGTGCTGTTTATTTTATATCAGGCAGCGGTATGCTTGGAGCCATTTATGTAGTTGTACCGATTGCCGGACCGGCTCAGTTTTTCAGATATGGCGTGTTTGATACAGATATAAAACTTACACTGGATAAAACCGATATGTCGATTCATAAGGGGAATTCTTCCGAAATTTCAGCAAACGTAAATAACAATGCCCTTACATGGACAACAAGCAACAGCAGTGTTGCAACAGTATCAAACGGTATAGTAACGGCAAAAGGGGTAGGTTTCGCCACAATAACTGCAAAAAATAGTCGAGGAAATGCAGCATGCTGTAGTGTTACGGTAAAAGAACCTGTAATAACCGCAACAGGTATAACCTTGAGTCAGACTTCTCTGACTATTGAAAAAGGCAAATCGCAGGCTATAACCGCATTTGTTAGTCCGTCAAATGCGACTAACAAGACAATTACATGGACAACATCAGACAGCAGTGTTGCAGTTGTATCCGCCGATGGTAAAATTTCTGCCAGGTCAGTTGGAACAGCAATCATAACTGCAAAAACCAGTAATGGGAAAACTGCTTCATGCAACATAACTGTTCCCGTAATAGATACAACAGGTATTACGCTCAATGTAACATCTTTAAGCATAAATAAAGACAGCACCACTACACTTTCAGCTACTGTTTTACCGGCAAATGCTACTGACAAAACTGTAAAATGGCGTACAGATAAAAGCTATATCGCATCAGTTGACAGCAGTGGAAAGATTCATGCAAACAGTGCAGGAACTGCAACTATTACAGCAGAAACAAACAACGGTAAAACCGCTGCCTGCAAAGTTACAGTAATCGACCCGACAATTAAGGCGGCAAGTATTACTCTCAATATTTCATCCCTCAAACTTACACCAGGGGAAAGCTACACTTTATTGGCTCACGTTCTTCCCGAACAATCAATAAATAAGTCTGTTACATGGACTACATCAAACAAAGCGGTTGCTTCTGTGTCAAATGGTAAGGTGACAGCAATAGCTTTGGGAACGGCAACAATTACTGCCGAAACAGACAACGGTATAAAAGCAAACTGTACCGTTAAAGTGAATCCAGATACTCATCTCAAAAACACATCGTTAATAGACAGCGATATAGTTCAGGTGGGCGATAAGGTTCGTATTTCCCCATTTGCTAAAGGCGGAAGCGGAGAATACAGCAGTGCGGTTTACTACAAAAGAAGCACCTCTCCAAACTGGAGAATACTGAGCGGTGAGTTTTCTAACACATTTACATCTGCAAATACTTCATCAGCATTCCAGCCAACATCAGAAGGTATTTTTGATATTAAGGTTGTTATAAAGGATACAAACGGAACAACTTCAGAAAAACTTTTCAGAGTCACAGCTGTAAATGAACTTAAGCTTACAAATGTATCCGTAGTCAGCAGAGAAAGTATAAAGATAGGTACAGCAATTTCAATGATAGGAAAAGCTGTCGGAGGTAAAGGTTCGTTTACATACGCTTTTTACTTCAAGCGTACAACCAACACCAACTGGAAAAACATAGGTGACAAGTTTACAACCACAGCAAGTGCAAGATTCAAGCCCACAGCTACAGGCACATATGATATAAGAATTGATGTAAAAGATAAATCAGGCACTGTTGTCAAGAAATTCTTTACAGCAACTGTTAAATAACAGCATTAATTAGTTAGTCATCCCCCGCGAGCATTTGAGTTTGTGTGGGGATGATTTTTAACTTTAATTTTGTTGATAATGACCGCATAATGTGGTATAATCAAGGAAAATCAGGAGAGAGGGGAAGAGGCTATGGGAACTTATCTTAATCCGGGCAACAACGAATTTGAACGTATAATGAACAGCAATTATATAGATAAAACCGGCATGATTGATATAATCAGCAAACGCATAAATACAATGGATAATCTTATTTGTATCAGCCGTCCACGCCGTTTCGGTAAATCTTATGCTGCAAGAATGCTGTGCGCATATTATGACCATACCTGCGATTCTCACAGCTTATTTGATGATAAAGAAATAAGCAGATCAGAAGGATATGAAAAACACATAAACAAATATAATGTTATATATCTTGATATTGCGAGTTTTGTATCTGATGTAACGGAGAAGGATGGAACTATCAAGGGAATTGTCAAGAAAATTGCGGATTCGATATATTCGGAACTTATCAGCGACCGCCCCGAATTAAATGATAAAAAATCTCTGTCAGAATGTATGTT